>DASZRZ010000196.1:0-6301 GCA_035548935.1 Terriglobales bacterium | reverse complement strand
TCAAAGCCATCGAAGGCCACATCATCGGCAAGGGCGTCCTCGTAGGACGCTTCCATAAATAGCGCCGTAAACCGCCGCCATGAGCGGCGCTGCTCTTGCCAGCGTGCTTCGGAAACCCAAGCCGCACCGGGATCAGTCCCGGCGGCTCATGCAAATCCGAAGACGCTGGCTTCTTTATTTCTCCAGTAATCTACACGTGCTGGCGGATGATCATTCCACCCGGAGCCGCTCCCTGCATCGCAACCTCGCAGCGGTTTCTGCCATTCTGCTTGGCCACGTACATGGCGGCGTCGGCGGCCGCCAGAAGTTCGTCAACAGACACCAACGGGCTCTGCCGTGGGTCCGATAACGCCACTCCAATGCTCATCGTTGTAATGCAACTGCCTTGGCCAATCTCGATCGGCTCCCGGCCAATGGCTTCGCGGATTCTCTCTGCCACCGTTATGACCTCCTCAGCCTGGCAATCGGGCACCACCACAAGGAACTCCTCTCCTCCATAGCGGCCAATCAGGTCATACCCTCTGGTTGCGGACTGGATGCGATGTGCCACTTCAATCAGCACCTTGTCGCCCGCCGAGTGTCCATAAGTGTCGTTCACCTGCTTGAAGTGATCTACATCGCACAAAATCGCTGCCACCACCGATCCCGTGCGCTCCGAGCGCTCAAACTCCCGCTCCGCCAGGGTGATCATCAATCTTCTGTTCAGCAGCCCCGTAAGGTAATCGTGCGATGCCTGGTACTTCGCCGTTTCATACGCCGAGAACAACTCCCTCCGCAGGCCCACCATTCGCGCCCCTACGTGCAATCGCGCCCGCAGCTCCTGCGGGTTGAAGGGCTTCGTAAGGTAGTCGTCCGCGCCTGACGTCAATGCCTCAAAAATATCGTCCGGACCCCGGGACGTGAGCAGCAGCGTATAAAAAAATACCTCCGGACGCGCAGTCCGCAGCCTCGACGCGATGGTTACGCCATCCATTCCCGGCATCTCCCAATCGAGGATCACCAGCGATGGCGCATCCGGCTGTTGCAGCTTGAGCCATGCTTCATTGCCATCCGATGCGGGCACGCAATCGTATTCCCAGCGATTCAACAGCCTCTGCACAAGGGTTCGCACTACCGGATCGTCATCGGCTACAAGGACCTTCATTTCTCCAGCTCCGGACAGTTCCCACGCGGCCTCGCGCTCAAACTCAGCAAAAGCCGCGTAAAATCGGCATCATCCGATAATCCCATTGAAGGGCAGGAAGCGCTGCCCCTGTCAGCCCCAGCGGTACAGTGTGATTCCCCAATTGGCCTTGCTGCTCCGTTCTGGAACCAGGCTGGAGCCTGCTCAACTGCGGGTGCATGAATTACTGGGTTGGCGTCATTAGATGACTCCCTTACTCCGCATAATCGTGGGAGCCTTCAGCTAAGCAATGACTTGTCCGTAGCCTTGAAGCCATGATTTCAGGCGATGACAATCATTGCGCAGCGTCCAAACTTGCGAATGCCCGCACTGGAAAAGTGCCCATACCCTTAACCTTGACCGGGACGGCGGTGAACGTGAAACCTGTGATAGGAAGCGAATGGAGATTGCAAAGATGCTCGACGATTGGGATGCCCGCACCCAGAAGGACTGTATGAACCGGGCGCGCACCGCCCGAGATATCGTCGATGTTCAAGGAATCGATTCCGACCAGCACGGCGCCTTGTTCTTTCAAATAAACCGCGGCCCCTTCCGTCAAGAATGAGTGCCCCTCGAAGTATTGCCCGGTTGCCCAATGTTTAGCCCATCCGGTGTGCACAAGGACAGCTTTGCCTCTCACATCGATCGGCACAAAGGTCTGCCGGTCTACGGCACGTCCCGGCATGCCTTCGGCGCGCACAACCACAGCCTCCAGTTGCGCGAGAGCCGGCAAATCGAGTTCAGAAATGTCCTTGCCTTCCTGGAAGCGATGAAAGGGACTATCGAGGTAGGTGCCAGTATTGGCTACCATTTCGATTTTTCCTATCTGAAAGGAGGTGCCCTCGTCGTAGAGCTGCCTTGAAGCCTCGCGACTCAGATAATCGCAAATCAGAGGCGCCGGCAAGCCTTTGTACGTAATCAACCCCGAGGTAATTGTGTGACTCAGATCGATAAACCTGGAATAACTTCCACTCAGCTCTTCGATGGGCCGGGTGCCCGCTCGTTTGTGGCTCTCAAGGATGACCTTCTTATTCAGAATCCGGACCTTGCCGGCCATCAACAGGCGGAGGTCTTTGATGATGTAATCCGCAAGTTCTTGATCAGTGATGTCATCGCCATCAATATCCAGACGAAACTCTTGCCCCTGAATTCCGCCTCCGTTGGAGAAATCGATTTCGAAGTCAAACTGCACGCGCTTTTCAGGAGCTTCGTTCGCCATTTGGATCAACTCCGGGTATCAAGATGTTATTTCGAGAAGACTCAGCGCAACGCCATGCCCCGCATCAGCCTGCGGGATTCAAAGCCACCCGGAAGCCATAATCGGCATATTGAAAGCCGGGAGGAATACTCGACCGCGCCGAGCATCGCGAGATTTTTATCTGATGTCTCCACGAGCCGCCTCGCGATGCCTTGCGCACACCACCCTCCGGCCCCGGTGGATTCACCTCGGGGGAAACCGCGTAGTAGGCAGCATCGAACCAGTCGCTGCACCACTCATGCACGTTCTCGCACATATCGTAGAGTCCAAAGCCATTGGGCAAGGATCGTCCAACCGGCTCCGGACCGTGTTTCCATCGCGCCGAATACATCGGTCGCGCCAGCGGCGATTCGTCTCCCCACGGAAACAGCGCGCCCTCCAACCCTCCGCGCGCCGCAAACTCCCACTCGGCTTCCGTGGGAAGCCGGTGGCAGTTGCCGGTCTCGTGCGTAAGCCAGTCGCAATAGGCCACGGCTTCAAACCATGAAACCGCTACAACCGGCTGCTCCGGATGATTGAAGCTGGCATCGCTCCAGAAGGGCGGCGCTTCTCTCCCGGTTGCCGACAGAAACACCCCGTATTCCGCAACCGTCACCTGGGTCGCAGCCATTCCGAAGGCATCCACCCGGACCCGGTGTACCGGAGCCTCCACATCCTGCCCGCAATCCGACCCCATGGAAAACCATCCACCGCTCAACCGGAGGATCGCAGGCATTACCGGCTCGGCTCTGCCGCCAGAGCGTGAAACTGCATAAGCCATGCCCCAAAGCCTATCACCGGAAACGCTGCTCACTCCAACCCGCGAAAAATGGTTCGATTATCCGCACCACCGCTTTTCAGCCGGAAGAACGCAGGTTTGCCGCGGGTTTTGCTGAGTCTTACCGGAAGCGGCTAAGAATCCCGCCGGCGGCTGGGCCTCGGCGGCTGTTGCTGGCGCGTAGGGGAAAGTATCGCCAGTATTTCTTGCAGGCCTTGCTTTACGCGATTCAAATTGGCGGGCTTGGCCATCGCCGGAAAAGGCAGGGGAGCACTCAGGGCCTTGCTCTTCATCTCGGTGCGCAATTGCTGCCGCGCCCCGGCTATGGTGTAGCCCTCGTCGTAGAGAAGCTGTTTGATACGCAGCACATTGTCAAGATCGCGCCGCCGGTACATGCGCTGCCCGGTATCGCTCTTTCCGGGCTTCAATTGGGGGAACTCCGTCTCCCAGAATCGCAGCACGTAGGTGGGCAGCTTGCAGAGCCGGGCCACCTCTCCAATACGGAAGTAGAGCTTTTCCGGAATCACGATCTCGTCGTTATTCGGTCTGGCGGGCTTTTTAACCGCATTTGTACCCATTTCAACATCTCCGGACGAAGAACTCGACGATGCGCGCTTGCCTAGGTTTCTAGCACGATGAGTCCTTCAGAACAACTCTGATCTTTTTTTTCGCCGCAATAAGTGCGGAAAACCCGTTGAAACCTGTGGAGAAATCCACTCCCCACGGCCCGCCAACCCATCCCGGTTGTTCTTCCGGGCACGTTTGCGAAGCGCAGTGGAAACCTGTTGCCCGAAGCTGTTCTAATTCTCCTCACCCATGTACTTCCTTTACAGCGCCGGGCTGACCTTGGCCGCCCTCCTGAGCTCCCCCTGGTGGCTGCTGAATTTACTTCGGCATGGAAAGCATCGCATGGGGCTTACCGAGCGGCTGGGATTCATTCCGGCGCGCATCCGCCCGAGTGCCGGTGAGCCCGGCTCGAATCAAGGAACGATCTGGCTGCATGCCGTTTCCGTGGGCGAGGTGCTCGCCTCCGCCGGACTGGTGGCCGCGTTACGAGCCCGCTTTCCAGACCGCCGCATCGTCATCTCCACCACCACCGCCGCCGGGCAGGCCCTGGCGCGCCAGCGCTTCGGCGAAGCCAGCGTCTTTTTCGTTCCGCTCGACTTCGCCTTCGCCATCCGCCCCTGGCTTCGCACCCTCAGGCCCGAGTTATTGATCCTTGCGGAAACCGAGTTCTGGCCCAATTTTCTCCGCCTCGCCCGGCAAAGCGGCTCCCGCATCGCCGTCGTGAATGCCCGCATCTCCGACCGCTCCTTTCCCCGCTACCGCCTCGCGCGCCGCTTCTTCCAGCATGTGCTCGCCAACATCGATGTATTTCTCGCCCAGAGTGAGCAGGACCGCCTCCGCCTGCTGGCCATGGGAGCCTCCCTCCATCGAGTACATGTCAGCGGGAATCTCAAATTCGAAACGCCGCCGCCCCCCGATTCGCCGCTTCTCGAAATGCTGCGCCGCCAGATAAAGGCTTCCGCCTCGCATCCCGTTCTTGTCTTCGGCAGCACAGTCGAGGGAGAGGACGAACTACTGCTGCCCGCCATCGGGGGGATTCTTCAGCAATTTCCTGATGCCATGGTCATCCTTGCCCCCCGCCATCCCGAACGCTTCCAAAAAGTGGCGGACCTGCTCGAACAGTCGGGATTTCGCTTCTGGAGGCGCTCTCAATGGACCGAGGACATCACCCTCCGCGGCGGCGTCTTCCTGCTGGACAGTATCGGCGAGCTCGCCTCGTTATACTCCCTGGCGGCAATCGCCTTTGTCGGCGGAAGTCTCGTGCCTCGTGGAGGACATAACATACTCGAACCGGCTCAGGCGGGTGTTGCAATCGTGGTAGGCCCTCACACCGAAAACTTCCGCGACATCCTCTCTATCTTCCGCAACGCCGGTGCCGTCAAGGAGGTCACCGCCGCCCAGCTCTCGCCTCTGCTGCTGCATCTTTTGCAACATGAAGACGAGCGGAGCGAAATCGGGCGACGGGCCGAGGAAAACGTGCGCCTCCACTCCGGCGCCACCATGCGCACCCTTGCGGCCCTGGAAAATCTGTTGGATCCGGCGAACAAAAAACCCGCTTCCAGCCCTCCGCTTCAGCCCTCGGAGGTTAGGTGAGCGCCGCCGCAGCAGCACTGTTCGGTGCGGCCGTGCAGGCCCGGAACGCCCTCTATAACCATGGGATACTCGCCAGCCGCCAGCTTCAGGGCCCCGTGGTCAGCGTGGGAAATTTAAGTGTCGGCGGCTCCGGGAAAACTCCCTTCATCATCGCCCTGGGGGAGCTGCTGCTCGCCCGCAAAATTCCCTTCGACGTTCTCTCCCGCGGCTATGGACGCGACTCTCGCGGCGCCCTGATCGTGGACCCAGCCGGCAGTCCCCGGCAATTCGGCGACGAACCGTTATTGATCGCGCGCCGTCTGCAGGTCCCGGTTGTGCTCGGCGAGGAGCGTTATGCGGCGGGCCTGCTCGCGGAACAGAACTTCGGTCCCCGCCTTCACCTGCTCGACGATGGGTTCCAGCACCGCCAACTAGCGCGCAACTTCGACATCGTTCTGCTCACCGCCGAAGATGCCCGCGACCGCCTTCTACCGGCTGGCCGCCTGCGCGAGCCGCTATCCTCCCTCGCCCGTGCCGATGTTCTGGTCTTCACCGCTGGAGCTGACGCAGCCCAGATTCCTGCCGCTCATGGCAAACCAATCTGGCGCGCCCGCCGTGGAATCCTTCCCCGCAATCTGCCGCCCCATCCGGTGGCTTTCTGCGGAATTGCGCGTCCAAAAAATTTCTTCGCTCAACTTCGCACCGCCGGGGTTGAAACCTCCGCCGAGGCCGTATTCCGCGATCACCATGCCTATAACGAAAATGACGTTCGCGAGCTGTTGCGGCTGCGCGATCAGTCAGGCGGCGGCGGATTCGTCACCACGGAAAAAGACGCCATCAATCTTGGCCCCATGCTCGAGCAGCTCAAGCCGCTCTCCGTGGTTCCCGTGCAGATGCGCCTGGAGAATGCCGCCGAAGCGCTCGGTGCCATGCTGGATACCCTTGCGCGCCGGGGCAAGCCGGTTGCGTGAGAGAATCAGCTTCG
>DASZRZ010000195.1:0-3523 GCA_035548935.1 Terriglobales bacterium | reverse complement strand
AAAAACGACATCCCTGCGATGGGCACATGCAGGGCGAAGATATAGCGCGTGGCCTTTTTCAGGTTGTCGAAGATTCTGCGCCCCATACGGATGGCTTTTACGATCGAGGTAAAGTCGTCGTCGACAAGCACAAGATCAGCAGCCTCGCGGGCGACATCGGTACCGCGCCCTCCCATGGCGATTCCAATGTCGGCAGCCTTCAATGCGGGAGCGTCATTTACACCGTCGCCGGTCATTGCCACAACGGAGTTGCCACGCTGGAAGGCGCGCACGAGACGAAGCTTCTGCTCGGGAAGAACACGGGCAAAAATGCTGACAGACTGCACCCGGCTGGCGAGTTCGTCGTCCGAGAGCTGGGTGATTTCGCTGCCGCTGAGAACCGAGGCAGATTCGAGTCCAATCTCGCGACCGATGCGCTGGGCGGTGAGCGGATAGTCCCCGGTAATCATGACAACGCGAATTCCCGCCTGCGAACACTCGCGGACGGACTCGGGAACCCCTGGCCGCACGGGATCGGCAAGTCCGGCCAGACCCACAAAACGAAAATTGAAGTCGAGCGGCGAGTCCGGCAGAGGAGCTGCCTGTCCTACGCTTGCCTCTGCGATCCCCAGCACCCGTAATCCCTCTCCGGCCATCTCCTGCACGACGGCAAGCATGGCTTTCTCGCTTCCGGAATCCAGCCGGCAGAGGCGCGCAATGGCTTCGGGAGCGCCCTTGGCGGCGGCGAAGCCGGAGGTGCCGCCGGGTTCGCTCCAGACATGAGTGGTAGCGAGCAAATCGCGGGTGACGGGATACTCGCGCAGACGTTGCCAACCTTTATGAAGTTCCAGGCCAGGCGCTTGCGAACCATGCTCTACGAAGGCGCGATCGGTGGGATCGACCGGACGCTCCTGGCTGGCGAGCGTGGCAACTTCGATGACTCGAAGCTGAGCGGGGGTAAAAGCGGCAACGGTAGACTGGCTGTTTTCCTGCGCTGCGTGAGCAGCCTGACTTCCCTCACCTGCGTGAGCCGCTTCCGGCGCATAGACCTGCACCACCGACATGCGGTTCATGGTGATGGTGCCGGTCTTATCCACGCAAAGTATATTCGCAGCACCCAGAGCTTCTATGGCAGCGGTATGGCGTGTGAGCACATTGGTCTGCGCGATTCTCCAGGCGCCGATGGCGAAGAACACGGTTAGAACCACGGCAAATTCTTCCGGAACCATGGAGATTGCGAGAGTGAGGCCAGCAAGCAGTCCACCAACCCAATTGCCGCGCGTAAGCGCATAAATGACGGTGACCGCGGCACACAGCAAGAGACCCAGCACGGCCAGAATCAGCGTGAGGCGTCGAGTCTGCTTCTGGAGGGCGGTTTCCGACTCATGCACCGATTTCAACGCCTGCCCAATCAGGCCCAACTGGGTTCGCGAACCGGTTTCACTGACGAGAAGCGTTCCCCTCCCCTGTACGACAAGAGTTCCCGAATAGACCGAGGGCAGGCCGTCTCCTCCGGGGAGCGCCATGGGGGCAGCGCCGTCCCAGACGAGTTTGTGAACCGGAAGTGACTCCCCCGTAAGAAGCGACTCGTCGATTTCAAGGTTGGTGGCGCTGAGAAGAAAACCATCGGCGGGAACGCGAGTGCCCTCGGCGACGAGAGCAACATCCCCGGGTGCCAGATCGCGCGCGGGAAGACTTTGGAGCTGGCCTTCACGGACGACCTGAACCTTGGGGCTGGACAGTGTGCGCAGAGCCGCCAGGGCGTTTTCCGTTTTCTTCTGCTGGTGGAAGGTTATTGCGATGATTACGAAGATCCCAACGATCAGGCCGAGTGCTTCATGAATTTCGCCGACAAGAAGATAGATGACACAGGTTCCAATGAGCAAAAGAAACATTGGCTCTCGCAGAATGTCGCGGGCCACGGTAAAGGATGTGCGCTTTTTCTCGCTGGGAAGTTCGTTGGGACCGTACTGCTGCAAGCGAAGGGCTGCCTCTGCCTGCGAAAGTCCGGTAATTTGGGTGGCCGCAGGAGGCAAAGTGGAACCTTTCTCCGATGGAATGCAGCTGGCCTATGTTTCACTCACCATAGCAGATTGGCATCTAACCTATATTCAAGGGCGCGGCGTTCAAGATTTAAGCAGGCGCTTCGTGTATGCTTCCGAATCATCCGCAGGTTTCCGCGAAGTTATTCTTTGAAGGGTAGAGGAGCTGGCGATGCACTCAGGTTTGAGGGTAGTCTGGGGATGGGCGAAGAGCGCGGTGGTTCTGCTTTGGTTAGTTAGCTGCGGCCTGACGCCTATCAGCTCGGCGCAACAAAAGCCGGTGGCTGGTAGTTCCGGTGGACAGGATCGCGGCAAACAGCTTTTTTCCAGCTACTGCGCCTCATGCCATGGAAGCACCGGCAAGGGAGACGGGCCCGCTGCTTCCTCCCTGAGAACACCTCCGGCAGATCTGACGTCGCTCAGCCGCAAGCACGGCGGCAAGTTTCCCTATGATCTGGTGAATGGCGTGATCCGCGGAAGCTACGTGAAGAGCTCCCACGGGTCGGGTGAGATGCCAGTTTGGGGTCCGATCTTTTTAGCCCACAGCGGCCAGAGCAAGATCGACGCGGAGCAACGATATCAGTCACTGGTCAAGTACCTGGTATCGCTGCAGTCGAGCGTGGAAGCGAAAGTGTTCCCTCCCGCAATCCCGCGCTAGAGATTCCGCAAAACCGCCCCATGAGACTTACTATGTCGCGCTGAGTTTTCTCAGCCGTCCGGTTTTTTCAACCGCGCTTATGGCCGCTCGATCTTCGGCGTGCCCTCCGCGGGTTTACGCGGCGTGACGCGGGTGACGTTGAGCACCATGGCCATCATGGTGTAATAGCCGCTCAACCCAACCATATCGAGCACATTCTTCTCCCCAAAGCGGGCAACGGCGCGGTTATACAGGTCGTCGCTGATGGCTCCACGCTTTTTGTAGATCTCGGTGCAGAAATCGTAGATCAGCCGCTCGTCCTTGAACTGGCTCTCAGGGGGGCGTCCGGCCGCGAGCGATTTTGCGACCTCAGGATTGAGTCCGGCTTTGACGGCAAGAGGATAGTGGGCATTCCATTCGTGTTCCTGGTTCCATTCGCGAGCCGTGACCATGATGATGAGTTCCACCAGATGGGCCGGCATATCGGTCTTGAACCGCAAATAATCGCCCACGTGCATGGCGCGAATCATCAGCTCAGGACTGCGGACCAGAGGGATAAAAGGACCCAGAAGTGGTGTCCCCCGCTGCTTGGTGAACTCCTGAATGGCTTTCTTCTGGGTCGGGGTAAGCCGGTCGGATGGAATCAACGGCATACGGTCCTGTGCAGACACACTTCCGGCGCACAACAGGATGAGCAAGATGGCGGTGAATACTGATGTATGAATTTTCATGGTAAGGCGCGCCCTCCGGACGGGAAGCTTACATTAATTTTTGACGGAAGGATATTCCTGGAGAGTGGAACGGGCCTTCGAACCCTGGCGCCCACGCAGCTCCGGGCGGGTAGGGCCACCCCCACCGGGTAAAT
>DASZRZ010000194.1:0-4462 GCA_035548935.1 Terriglobales bacterium | reverse complement strand
CGCTACTTCCTGCTGCGCGAAATTGTCTTTGGACAGGATGGCTCCTTCAGCTTCGATGCCCTCGTCGTCCGCTATAACTCCGATCTCGCCAACGGCTACGGCAACCTTGCCAGCCGCACTCTCAGCATGATCCAGCGCTACTTCCGCGGGGAGGTGCCCTATCCCTCGCCCGCCGCGGCACGCACCCCCGGCGATGCCGCCATTTCGGAGCTTGCGGACAAAATCATCCTCGACTCCGGCGCTCTCTTCGCCGCCTATCACTTCTCGCGTGCGCTGGAATCGATCTGGCTCCTCGTCGCAGCGGTGAATAAGTACATCGTGGAAAACGAGCCCTGGGCGCTGGCGGAAAAAGAGGACGAAGGCAGCCGCGCCCGCCTCGCCACCATCCTCTACACAGCGGCCGAGGCTCTTCGCATCGTCACCGCCCTCGTGCATCCGGTCATGCCTGAATCCAGCGCGCGCATCTGGACTCAACTCGGACTGGGAGACATCACATCCCTCCGCCTCTCCACTCTTGCCTGGGGGCAACTCGAACTCGGAACAAGGCTCGGCAAAATTGAAGCTGTCTTCCCCCGCGCCGACAAGTCCACCATCGAGCGCCTACAGGAACGCGAGCAAGAGGGACGCGCAACCGCTCCCGCTGCTTCCGAAGCTGTGGCTCCCGAGAGCGCGCAGACGGATGCCAAACCGCCCAGTCCCGCTGCGACTGCTTTGGCCGTTGGTTCTTCGCCTGCGGTTCCTGCTTCACCTGCGGGACAAACAGCTTCCGCAACTCCAGCAGACGGCAGGATCACCATCGACGACTTTGCCAAAGTCGATTTGCGCGTTGGGCAAATCAAAGTTGCCGAAAAAGTTAAAGGCGCGGATAAGCTCCTGCGCCTTGAAGTGGATTTAGGAACGGAAGTCCGCCAGATTCTCGCCGGAATCGCCGAAGCCTATGCCCCCGAGTCGCTCATCGGGAGAAAGGTTGTCGTCGTCGCCAACCTTCCTCCGCGTAAAATGCGGGGCCTGGAGTCCAATGGCATGATTGTCGCGGCGTCGCTCGGTGACGGCAAACCCCATCTCGCCGGGTTCCTCGAAGATGTTCCCCTCGGCGCCCGCCTCAGGTGAACTTAGAAGGGGCTTTAGGATTCGACGGCAGCAGTGAGCCGATCTACCTCCGCCAGATCCTCCGGCGTCATCTGCCAGCTTCCGGCGTGGGCATTCTGTTCCACCTGCCCGACGCTCGTAGCGCCCGCAATCACGCTTGATACCTCAGGCTTTGACAGCAGCCAGCTGAAGGCCAACTCGATCAGCGTATGCCCGTTCCGTTCGCAGTAGTCCTTAAGCTTTTCCGCTTTTTTCACATTTGCGGCGCTCAGAAATCTTCCCGCAAGCCGCTCCCACTCGGCGAAACGTGTTCCTTTCGGGGGAGCCTGATGGGGTGCGTACTTTCCGGTCAGCAGTCCGCTCGCCAGCGGGAAAAATGGCAGCAGTCCCAGTCCATACTTCGCTATCGCGGGAATCAGTTCGCGTTCAACGTCGCGCACCACCAGGCTGTACTCGTCCTGGCAGCAGACAAAGTTTCCAACTCCCAACTCCTTGGAAATCCACTGCGACTCCACCACCTGCCACGCCGGCAAATTAGAGCAGCCCACATACCGCACCTTCCCCTGGCGGATCAGGTCGTTGAGCGCGCCCAGGGTCTCTTCCATCGGCGTGAGCGGGTCTGGTTTGTGCAGCTGATACAGGTCGATCCAGTCCGTCCGCAGCCGCTTAAGGCTGGCCTCCACCGCCTGCACGATGTAGCCGCGCGAAGCGCCCTTCAGCGTCCCTTCGGCATTCATGGGATTGCCGAACTTGGTTGCCAGAACGATCTGTTTACGTCGCGCTCCCAGCACCTGTCCCAGGATTGTCTCCGATCCGCCCATGTTCCCGTAGGAATCGGCAGTATCGAAGAGCGTGATGCCCACCTCAATGGCTTTGTCGATTACTTTGCGCGAGGCTTCCAGGTCGATCCTCGCGCCGAAGTTATTGCACCCCAGCCCGATCGCCGATACCTGAAGTCCGGATTTGCCCACCTTCCGCATCTGCATAAGACTCTGATTGTAAGCGCGGCACGGTGCTCTTTCACAAAAGGCTCGCATCACGGGCAGATCGGGTGGCGAAATCTAAAAACTTACTTTGACTCCCAGCTGGATTACCCGCGGATCGGCTACCGTCGATGTAATGGTTCCAAACGCCGCGTTTCCCAGCACTCCATTTGGCTGCGCGAAGGCCGCCGTGTTGGTAAGGTTGAAAATCTCGCTTCGCAGCTCCACCACGCTTCGTTCGCCAATTCTGGTGTGCTTGATCAAGGCAATGTCCACATCCCTGTACCCGGGGCCGCGCACGGGATTGCGTGAGCCGTTTCCCAGCGCGAATGCGGGCGCTGCGACAAACGCCGCCGTGTTGAACCACCTTGCAGCCGAGGGCTGCGCAACTGTCACGTCTCCAACCACATTGGGCCGCTGCACTCCGAATCCCGCGAAGGAGTTGTTATTCGTCGCCTGCGTGATCGCCACCGGCATGCCGGATTGCACGCTCACCACGCCCGTGATCTGCCATCCGCCGCTCAGTGCTCCAAGCCATCCCATGGGACGAACGCCATGCCCCGGCCCCACCGGCAGTTCCCACGTATAACTGGCCACAAAAACGTTGGGAATATCTCCCGTGGACGAGTCCCGCTCCCGCCGCGAGTTGTAGCTGTCCGCCACCGGAAAGTTGGCCACCGGGCCGGTAAGTACGGAGGAATCAAACACGGACGATGCCGTATCGATCAGTTTGGAGTGCGTGTAGCTCACCAGATACGAGAGTCCGTGCGAAAGCCGCTGCTGGAATTTGATCTCGCCCGCGTGATAGTTCGTGCTTCCCGTATTGTTGCGGAACAGTGAAACCGTATCGAAACAAGGAAACGGCTTCAGCGTTTGCGCCAGTGGAACCGTGGGATCTCCGATCCTCGAAGACCGGGGTACGACTCCAAAGCAGGGATTCGCAACCTGCTGAAGCAAGGCATTTCCCGCCGCCAGTTGCTGCGTCGTCAGCTGATTGATATTTACGTCCGGCACCCCCACGTGCGTGATCTTGGATCCCGCATACGTGACCTCCACGAAAACATTGCGTGTGAGCTCACGCTGCACTGTCAGGTTCCATTGCTGAGCATATCCCGAGCCCTGATCGCGATTGATCCCGAATACTCCCTGTCCTAATCCCGCATCCGGCGTGAGCGCAATCGGGGCCACCGTGGGTCCGCTGGAGAGCGCAAATGCAGGACGCACATTGTCCAGTGTCCGCTGCGTTACCGTCTGCAAAAATGGAAACTGCGGTGTCGTGAAAGGGGTGGTAATTCCCGTCTGCTCAATCCACACCAGCCCATATCCCGATCGGATCACCGTCTTGTCGTTCACCAGGTATGCCATGCCCAGCCGCGGTCCAAAGTCATGCCAGTGCAGCGTCCGCGCCGTTTCCGGGAAGCCATTCTGTCCCGCATATTGAAGTTTCTGTGTCTGCAGATTGAATGCCGCAAACTGGTTGTCCGCCTCCGTGGAAGGGAAGTTCAGTGTCCAGCGCAATCCGGCGTTTAGCGTGAGCCTGCGCGTGGCCCGCCACGCATCCTGCGCAAAGTATTCCTGGATGTGCGCTCGCGGACGGACTTCCTTCGTCTGCAAATCGATCTGGAACTGCTGCACCTGTCCCAGCAGGAAGCTGGCCAGGGCGCTGCCGGTGGTGTTCGCGGTTGCGCCGGGGAGGTTGGTGAACAGATTGGAAAAAGTGAACGTCCCCGTCGGATTCGGAGGCTGTATGGCATTCATCCGCTCCCACCGGAAGTCCAGGCCAAACTTCAGTGAGTGCCGTCCTCGCTGCTGTGAAACCGTGTCCACCAGTTCGGTCACGGCGGTTTCGAAATCCGAGTTCGTGCTGGCCGGTGAGCCGATCTGTTGCAGGCCCGAGATGCTGAACACCGGCAACGCATTCTGGAAGCCGGCATTCGAAGGAATCCCCGGTATGCCAAGGCTCTGCCCCGCCGCGCCATCGAGCGTTACCCCGCGCCGCGTCAGCGACCGCCTTGTATAACCAAACCGGGTCTCGTTCAAAGTCCGGGGGCTGAATCCATGTACATAGCCCGCCACCACCTGCTGCCCCAGGATGCCGCTCAGCCCAATTGCTCCCGAAGGCCCTGCCGTGAAGCTCCCACTGCCATCGGGCAAAGGCGCTGCTGGCGCGTCCGCCTCGTGGAAGTACGAGTAGCGGCTGAAGAAAGAATCTCCATCGAAGTTATGATCGATCCGGATATCGAACTGGTTCTGGTGAATCTCATCGTTCGCGATCCGGGTGAAGTTGTTGGCCGTGCCCGCGGACGTGGGAAGTGGGAACCGGCCCAGAATCGCCAAAGCCACCGGATCGATTCGCGATGTGGGTATCGTTTGATTGGCAAATGCCTGGC
>DASZRZ010000193.1:0-2445 GCA_035548935.1 Terriglobales bacterium | reverse complement strand
AGGAAGTAGCGCAGGGCATCGAGTCCGAGGATGTCGATGATGGTATCGGGACGAACGATGTTGCCCCGGGACTTGGACATTTTATCCTGCTCGAAGAGCAGCCAGCCGTGGGCAACGATGGATTTGGGCAGCGGCAGACCGGCGGCCATGAGGAAGGCCGGCCAGTAGACGCAGTGGAAGCGAACTATCTCCTTGCCGATCATGTGTACGTCGGCGGGCCAATAGCGCTGGAAGCGGGCCAGATCGGCGGCTTCGGGCGAGCCATAGCCGAGGGCGGAGATGTAGTTGGCGAGCGCATCAAGCCACACGTAGATGACGTGGCCGGGATCGCCGGGAACGGGAATGCCCCACTGGAAGGTGCTGCGGCTGATGGAGAGATCCCGCAGGCCTCCACGAACGAAGGAGGCAACCTCGTTGCGGCGGGTTTCGGGGCGGATGAAGTCCGGGTGCTGCTCGTAGTATTCGAGCAGCTTTTCCGCGAAGGCGGAGAGCTTGAAGAAGTAGTTTTCTTCGCTGATGGTCTCGGTGGGGCGTCCGCATTCCGGGCAGGGCGCACCGGGGCCCACGGCGTCAACGTAAAGGTTATCGAAGGTGCAGTACTGGCCGCTGTAGTGGCCCTTGTAGATGAAGCCTTTGCTCTGGAGCAGTTCAAAGAGGGCCTGCACACCGCGCTTGTGCTCGGCGCTGGTGGTGCGGATGAACTTGTCGTAGGTGGCGCCGACGCGCGAGGCCATGGCGCGGAACTCGGCGGAGATTTCGTCGGCATGGGCCTGCGGCTCGCGGCCCAGGGCGCGGGCAGCGCGCTCGACGTTGACGCCGTGCTCGTCGGTTCCGGTGAGGAAAAAAGTGTCCACTCCAAGCATGCGCTGGCGCCGGGCCACCGCATCGCAGACGATGGTGGTATAGGCGTGGCCCAAATGCGGCCGGGCATTTACGTAGAAGATGGGAGTGGTTATATAGAATTTTTCAGACATCAACGGATCTCGATCTACCTTTTCTTTGAACTTTGCTTTTTTTGAGCTTCGCCGTTGTGAGACTTGCTCCCGCCGCCAGGCTGCGGGGGAAGCGCTTCTTCAATTTCAATTTCTTTCATCTCAACTTTACCAGCTTCAACCTTATCAACTCCCGCGAGGGGAGCCACGGCATCGAGGAAGGCACGCAGCGCTTCCTGCATCACGGTTTTGAGGGGAACGTGGTGTCCGGCAGCAAGGAGACGGCAATCCTCGAACTCGGGGGCGTAGTTGGCAATGGTTCCGTTGAGGCTGGCGAGCTTGATGCGAACTTTTCCCCAGGGAGTTTGCGCGAAGACCCAGCGGCGGTCGAGCACCAGACGGTGCTCCTCGCGCATGCGCACGCCGATGGTGCTGGTCTCGGCAAAGAGCAGGCGGGCCAGCGCATTCGCCTGTGCGGGCCGGGAAAGAACGGTAATCAACATGCCCGGGCGGTTCTTCTTCATGTGCACCGGAGCGGCGAAGACGTCGAGCGCACCCTCGGCGAGGAGGCGTTCCATTACGTATCCAAAGACCTGGGGGTTGAGGTCGTCAACGGCGGCCTCAAGGATGGTGACGATTTCGGCTTCGCCGGTTTGAGCTGAATTGGATGCGGTGGAGTTTTCCGTGGTGTCCCCGATGGTGATGCGAAGCACGTTGGGAGCACCGGGGAGGTCGCGGCTTCCCGCACCGTATCCGGTGGCAGAGGGGGACATGGCGGGGAGAGGTCCAAATTCCGTGGCAAGGGCACGCACCAGGGCCGCGCCGGTAGGCGTGACCAGTTCGACCTGCGCTCCCGAGGAATAAACAGGCGCGGACTGCAAAAGCTCCAGCGTGGCGGGCGCGGGGACGGGGAAGCGTCCATGAGCGCAATCAACGAATCCGGAACCGAGATTGAGCGGCGAGCATATCCAGCGGCCAGCGTTGAGGGCATCAGCTCCCACGGCGGCGCAGACGATATCCACGATGGCATCAACGGCTCCTACTTCGTGAAAGTGAACGCTCTCGATATCAGTGTTATGAATTTTGGCTTCGGCAGCGGCAAGAGCGTCGAAGGCGGAGAGGGCGATACGCCGGGCATTGCTAGTGATAGAAAGACGGGCGATGATGGCCTTGATCTCGGAGAGGCTACGGCCATGGTGATGAGCGTGGGAGTGAGCGTGATCGTGCGCGTGGGGGTGAGAGTGCCCCGGGGAATGAGAGTGGGCGGCGGCGTGGTCATCCTGATCCAGGACGTCGATTTTGGTGGCGCTGATGCCGCTGCGGGTGACGCGAGAGAGCTGCAATCGCGCGCCGAGATCGAGGGCGGCGGCGGTCTGCTCCAGAAGCGAGAGCGGAACGCCAGCGTCAACCAGGGCGCCGAGAAACATGTCGCCGCTGATGCCGGAAAAACAGTCGAGATACGCGATTCGCATGGGTGCCGGTCAGGACCGGGGCTTAAGTTTAACAGCCGTGC
>DASZRZ010000192.1:0-14939 GCA_035548935.1 Terriglobales bacterium | reverse complement strand
GACTTCCAAAAGCCTGCCGTCAGGGTCGAAGGTGTGCAACCTCCGGCAGTCCTGGCCGCAGCCGGTAACCCCGAACCTCGCCCGGGATCAGCGGCGCCGCCGCCCGGCGCAGCGTGGTTTTCATGGGCGGTGTACGGGCTGATTACCGCCCTGATCTCTGCCGTGTACGCCGCCAGCTTGCATTTTGATTTTGTTTACGACGACCGGGTGCAAATCCTGAACAATCCCTGGCTGTCCTCGTGGCGATTTATTCCCCGGTATTTTTCGAACAATGCCGCGGCATTTACTGGAAACAGCGGCGGCGCATTCTGGCGGCCTTTTTTTTTGCTCTGGCTTCTGGCGAACCGGGCCGTCTATGGATTCCATCCCTGGGGGTGGCATCTCACAACCGTGGCTCTGCATGTAGGGGCTGCCTGCCTGGTTTATGCGCTTGCAAGGCGAATCCTGCGCTGCCGCTTCTCCGCCGCATGGGCAGCCCTGTTGTTTGGCGTCTACCCGGCGGCGGGTGAGAGCGTGGCCTGGGTCTCGGGCTGCACGGATTCGCTGCTGGCGGTGTTTCTGCTGGCGGCCTTCCTTCTCTACCTGCGGGCAAGGGAAGCGGGCTCCCGTGTTTGGGCCACGCTGTCTCTCACACTGTTTGCTTTCAGTCTGCTGGTAAAGGAGACGGCGGTGATTCTGCCCGCGCTGATTTTTGCCCATGCGTGGGTCTTCGATTTAACGGGACTGTATCCCGGTGGGGTGCGCGAGTCTCCCGGCGGGTGGAAGATACGCAGAACTCTGCGCCCCGCGTTTCCTTATCTGGTGATCATGACCGTGTATCTGGTGGAGCGCGGCCTGATTCTGGCGGGAGCGGAGAGCGCATCCCCCCAGCTTCCGGTCCGTACCATGCTGCTCACCGCGCCTTCTCTGCTTTGGTTTTACCTGCGGCTGCTGGTGTTTCCGCTGGTGCTGAGTCCGCACTATAACCTGGGACCAGTGGCGGAATTCAACGCGCTCAAGGTGGTTCTTCCGGCGGTAGCACTAATCGTGCTGGCGATTGCCTGCGGCCTGATGGTACGCCGCTTTCAGTCCGATGCCCGTAGACGGGCGCTGTTCGCGCTTGCGGCCATCGTAATTCCTATCCTGCCGGTGTTGTACATACGGCCGCTGGCGGCAGACGACTTCGTTCACGTCCGCTATCTGTATCTTTCGACGATTGGCCTCGCGCTGCTGGCGGGAATCGTTATGGAAGAGATTCCTGCACGGACCAGCCCCGGGGTGGCCGCCAGTTCACGGGGGCCCGCATGGACCGGTTCGCTGGTATCTGTCAAAACCTTGTGTGCACTCGCGCTTTTGGCTGTTTGTGCGGGGTTTACATCGCGGGCAAAGTTTTACTGGAGGGATAACTTCACCCTCTTCGAGCATGCGGCTCGCGTGGCCCCGGATAACTCCCGGGCGCTGACCGATTACGCGGTGGAGCTTGGCGAGCGCAGGCGTTATCCGGAGGCCATCGCAAACTTTGAGAGGGCGCTGGTGTTGAATCCCGGGCTTTGGTATGCCCACGTGGATTTGGGGTACACGTATTATATCGTGGGGCGATACTTTGATGCGGAGCGCTCACTCTGGAAGGGAATTGCCCTGAATCCGGAAGATGCCAATCAGTACACGTTTCTAGCCGCGGCGCAGATCAAGTCGGGGAAGATGGACGAGGCAGAACAATCCATGCGAACCGCTATTTCTCTGGCTCCAGCCCTGCCCAATTATCACTTTGCCCTGGGGTTGATTCTGGAACGGGAGGGCCGCCGCGAAGAGGCGCAGAAGGAGTTTATTTCGGAAATCGAAGTTAACCCGCGAAATGCCGATGCACGCGCACGAATCGCGGAGCCTGCCCAGCAATAGAGTCTTACAACCATGTGGGGGTTCCCGCAGGTCATGCACCCGTGGCTTACCGGCGAAGCAAGCCCCTCCGGCGTAACCAAGACTGCGGCTTGCGGTAGTGTCAGGGGCTGGCGAGAATGAGCGCATGTTTTCGATGGCTCCTGTGCAGGCGGAAGCGCCCTCTTCCGCACATCGGCGCGAGGGATTGGGACATACAGGAATCACGTTGTGGATGGCGGCCGCTGCCTTTGCGGCAAGATTCGCCGCCATGATGCTGCTCCACACCTACCAGTTTGACCGTCTTCCTGCCGTCAATCACTCGGGTCCGTATCTTCCCTTCGGTGTGGAAACAGGCAGTATTGCGGCGTCCATTGCAACCGGACACGGTTTTTCCTCTCCCTTCGGATCTCCAACCGGGCCTACCGCATGGATTGGTCCGGTTTACCCCTACCTGCTGGCGGGAATTTTTAAGCTGTTTGGTTTGTTCACTACCGGCGCGGCCATAGCGGCCCTGTCCATGAATATTCTTTTCGCGGCGCTGACCTGCATTCCCTTATTTTTTCTGGCGCGGCGAACCTATGGGATGCGAATCGCCCTGTGGTCAGGATGGATGTGGGCGTTGTGCCCCTTGTTTTTTCGCTGGCCGCTCACCTGGGTTTGGGAGGTAAGCCTGTCATCCCTGCTTGCGACCCTTCTGCTGGCGTTGTCTGTTCGATGGGCGGGAATTGATGTGACGCAGGCCGGGGGGATGGATCGCGCAAACCGCGATTCGCTTTCGGATTCGCGGGAGGCGATTCTGTTGGGAGCGGTCTCAGGTCTTTGCATTCTGGTGAATCCAGCGCTGTTGATTGTTGTGGGACTTTGCATCTTGTGGGCGTGCCGCTTGCGTAAGCGGCAGTCTTTCAATTCCGCCCGGCCAGTCCTGCTGATCGTACTTTCGGCCTGTGCGGTGCTGGCCCCGTGGATGGTGCGCAACCGGGTCGTTTTTGGACGGCCCGTATTTGTGCGCAGCAATTTTTGGGTTGAATTTGCCCTGGGTAACTACCATTTGAGCAACGCGACAGGATGGGGAGGAAAACATCCCACCGTGAACGTTGAGGAGTTCAAGGCTTACAAAAAGATGGGCGAACTGGCTTATGTGGAATCGAAAAAAGTTCAGTCCTTGAAATTTCTCCGCGAGTTTCCAGGGGAGTTCGTCACTCTTTCCTTAAACCGGATTCTCATCTTCTGGAATGGCGATGCCTATTTCTATCAGCCTCGTGACGCTTTTATTTACATGGAGGCCGCCATATTTTCCTGGGTTTCCATCGCCGCCGGTTTGGGCTTGCTGCTGAGCGCGGGGCGGGGCAAGCAGGCGGGGATTCTGTTTCTGGCAATTGCGTTGTTCTATCCGGCGGTCTACTACATAACCTATTCGCAGCCGCGTTACCGGCATGCCATCGAACCCATGATGTTAATCGCGATTGTTTACTTTATGCGTGAAATCCGCTGTTTTGCCAGGACTCGCCTGCGCAGTCTTTTCAGCTAAGCCAACACAAAAATAGAAAGGAGCAGCAGCGTTCGCTGCCGCTCCTGCTGGTACCCTCTCCTGGCACTTCGCCGAAAACTGGTTCTTACAGCGGTGTGGAACTGACGGTGGCCGCTGCCGAGGGGTTCTGGCGAATGACGCCGGAGTGGTCGGTAAAGAAGTAACGCTGTCCGGTGATTCCCGGGGTGGACGGCTGCCCGGTGACGGAATATCCCGTGATGGGGCTCGATCCGGAAGTGGTTACGGCAAAGCTGTAACCGCTCTTGGTGCCGGCTGCAAGCACGGAGTCGAGCAATCCCGCCCCCGTGGAAGTTCCGCCTGCTCCGCCCAACGCCGACAGGCCAGTGAAACCAACGCTGGGATAAGTTGTCTGATAACTGATTTCAGCTGAATTGATGGTGCGCAGCGATCCCACCGCGGAAGCCTCATTCGCGGCCATCCGTGAGCGCATCAGGTTGGGGATGGCAATGGCGGAGATTATCAGGATAATCGCCACAACGATGAGTAGTTCAATAAGGGAGAAGCCATTTGGCTTATATGTTTTAGACACGTCAAATATCCTTTCTGGTAGGGGGATCCATTAAGGATTCATTAGTAAGATGTGCAATCAGAGCACCAAGGAGGGCCAAATATTGAATCTGGTGTAAACAGGAGGCTTGGCTCAGTTATCTGTGCAAAAGAGAGCCTTAATTCATGGTGCAGGCTTCCGGGTAACCAAATAATGTTGTCAAAAAGTGTCACCTTTGGGCCTCTTCAACACGGCAGCTACAGGGGTGTCGAGCTGGCTGTTGCCACCGTTGAAGCGTCCTGGCGGATGACTCCAGACTGATCCGTGAAAAAGTAGCGCTGCCCCGTGGTCCCCGGAGTGGAAGGCCGGCCCGTGACCGTGTAGCCGGTCGCGGGAGATGATCCGGAGGAGGTCAGCGCAAAGCTGTAGCCGCTCTTGGCGCCGCCCGCGAGCACCGAATCCAGCAAGCCTGCGCCCCCCAAAGAAGACAGACTGGTGAAGCCCAGATCGGGATAGGTCGTTTGATAGGTGATCTCCGCGGAATTGATCGCACGCAGGGAGCCCACTGCCGAGGCTTCATTGGCTGCGATACGCGAACGCAGCAGGTTGGGAATGGCAATCGCCGTGAGGATCAGAATGATTGCCACCACGATCAGCATCTCGATGAGGGAGAACCCTGCTTGTTTTTGCATGTCCCAATTTCCTTAATCAAAATACCGCAGCTCTTGAAGCAGCAAAAGAAGCAGCGAGCAAATAGCATGCTGGAAACCCAGCGCCGGTCAAAGCCAATTCTATGGCGGGGACCCGCAATTTGCCTGCATATCGGCAGGTCGTAAGCAGGAATAAAAAAAAGAGCAACGGGAGGTCCCGTTGCTCTTCCGACTTTCAGCAAGTCTTGTTAGCAGTTTAGAGCGGTGTCGAAGAAACCGTAGCCGCTGCCGAAGGATCCTGACGGATTACGCCAGACTGATCCGTGAAGAAATAACGCTGTCCGGTGGTTCCCGGAGTCGAAGGCTGTCCGGTAACCGTGTAGCCGGTGATCGGAGCCGAGCCAGAGGTGGTAACAGCAAAGCTATAGCCGCTCTTGGTGCCGCCAGAAAGAACGGAGTCGATCAAGCCCGCACCTGTGGAAGCGCCGCCCGCTCCGCCCAGTGCCGACAGACCCGTGAAGCCAACGTTGGGATAAGTGGTCTGATACGTTACTTCGGCTGTGTTGATGGTGCGCAGTGAGCCCACCGCGGAGGCCTCGTTAGCAGCCATACGCGAACGCAGCAGGTTAGGGATGGCAATAGCCGCAATGATCAGGATGATTGCCACCACGATCAGCAGCTCGATGAGTGAAAAACCTTTTTGTTTACGCATTTCGGATCCTCTCCAGATTTCGTGCTTGTACCGCAGCTGCCATAGTCAGAGCATGTTTGCCACCAACCTGCCCGGCCAGGTGGTTAGATTTCGAATGCTCTGCTTATGCGATTGATAATAAACATCTTGAAGTTGTTTTATGGGGGGAGGTGAGGTCTGGAAACGGGTCACTTTGACCCCATCTCAGGGTCTGGATGAGGTTTTATGTTAGGAAGTAATGACAATTTATGTCAATCATGGGGCTTTCCATTTAGAGAGTTTTTAACCATTGAGAGCCCCCATGCACTTGTTCCGGGAAGGTAATTTCCCGCCCGCTGCACTATTCAGCAGGCCAGCTGATCGCGGGAAATTTTGAGTCCATTCAGGTTGCCCAGCACGGTAACCGCCAGGGAGTCCTGCCGGAAGAATTCATTGGAAATCTCCATCAGCTCCTCCTGGGTCACGGCCTCGATGCGCTCGATAATCTCGTTCAGTCCCACGAAATGATCAAAGTACATTTCCTGGCGCGCAAGGTTGGACATGCGCGAGGCAGAGGACTCCAGACTGAGCATGAGGCTGCCCTTCAGGTGGTCCTTGGCGCGGCGCAGTTCGTCGTCGGTAAGAGGAGTCGATTTCAGCTTGCCGAACTCGGCAACAATGGATTGCACTACTTTGGGCGCGGCTTCGCGGGAGGTGCCGGCATAGACAGAAAGACATCCGGTATCGCGGAAGGGATTGAGTTCGCTGTAGATGGCATAGGCCAGTCCCTGGCGCTCGCGAATATTCTGGAAGAGACGGGAGCTCATGCCTCCTCCCAGAACCGTGCTGAGGATATAGGAACCGAAGCGGCGTTCGTGCGAGATGTGGTGCGAGGGCGCGCCAACGCAAATCTGCACCTGCTCCAGCGCCTTTTTATTGCGCATTACGATGCGCGAATGGGCCTTGGGTGGACTTTGATGAAAGCCGTTCTTGCCCGCATCCAGGGCGGCAAAGCGGCTCTTGACCAGCTCCACGAAGGTATCGTGCTTCAGGCTGCCGGCCGCTGAAACGATCATGTTGTTGGGAATAAAGAACCGGGACCAGTATCTCTGGAGCACCTCCTGCTCGAAGCGCCGTACGGTCTCCTTGGTGCCGAGGATGGGCTTGCCAAGGGGATGATCCTTCCAGAAGTTCTGAACGAATATCTCGTGGACGAGGTAGTCGGGGTTGTCCTCATCCATCTTGATCTCTTCCAGGATAACGCCGCGCTCGCGGCCAATATCGTTGGAGTCGAAGATGGGGTTCAGAACCAGGTCGCTAAGAATATCAAGCGAGAGTGGAACATGTTCGTCTAAAACTTTGATGTCGAAGGAAATACATTCCTTGGCGGTAAACGCGTCCATGTTGCCGCCGATGGAATCCACCTGGCGTGCGATCTGCTCGGCGGTACGGGTGCGGGTACCCTTGAACACCATGTGCTCGACAAAATGGGAGATTCCATTGAACTCCGGTTCTTCATGGCGCGAGCCGGTCTTGATCCATACTCCGATGGAGACGGAGCGGATATGAGGCATCTCCTCGGTAAGGATAATGAGACCGTTGGGCAGTACCTCCCGCCGAACGTTTCGTAGCTCGTCCATGTGTGTTTTCCACCGGCGCTGGCCAGGAATTCGCCAGCTCCTATAATTGTTACATACCGGGAGCCTTTCAAAATTTAGAAAGTATTGTGCTTTATTTTCAATTATTTAAGATGATTTTCCGGGCGGAGGAGATGCTTGATTTTCGTGCCGTTATGTGACGAATTTCTGGCTGGGGCGTTCCGAAAGACCTTACTTCACCTCCAGCGGTTCGCGAAGATTAACGTGGCCGGGCAGGGGAGTGCTCTCACGGCCATCAATCAGGATTTTTATTCGGGTGATCGCCGGTATGTTGATAACAAGAGTATTCGCCATGGACTCGAGCGTAAGCTGCTCCGGTTTTCCACCGGAAGGGTGGCTATTGCCAAAGGCGGAATTCATGTCGACCACCGCCAGATTTCCACCAACTATAAAAACTTCTCGAACATCGGCTCCGCTTGCCAGCCGGTGTTCTGTGTTCTTGCCGGTGTAAGACGCCATCAGCAGCCGGATCAGCTCCTGCGCGCGCTGACCGGGATCGCGAGGCAGCGCCGCCTCGATCTGCTGGCGCTGTAATTTGCCCGTACGGTCGGAGGCAATCATCAGTACCGTTTTTTCACTGGCGCCGCTAACGGGCGGAGCCATGGCCTGGGCCTCCACCTTCTTTGTGCTCTCTTCTTTCTGAAGCAGTTTGTAGGCGTAAAGACCCATGGCGGCCACAGCTGCCACCAGCACGCAGAGCGCAATTTTTATCTGCTTTGAACTCATTGGTCGGTATTTGTCAGCACAAAGGCAGGCTCGGGGGCGGCTCCGTAAACTTCGCGAGAGCCGCCTCCAGGCCGTTCCCGGCGCTTACTCCACCGAATAAATCGTTAAGCCGTCCAACATTTTGGGGAAGAAGTCGGTGGACTTTTGCGGCAGAACCTCGCCCGCGAAGGCGATATCCCGCACTTGCTGCATGGGCGCGGCATTCATCAGGAAGGCCACGTCCGCCCCTTTGTCGACCTTTGCGAACGCTTCAGCGGCATCGCGGAAATAGACCACGTGCTTCTGGTTCCGCATATCTTCTTCGGAGATACCGAGCACTTTTTCCAGCAGCACCTTGTGCAGTTGCACCACATCGAGCTTTTGCTGGCGCTGCGAAAAAGCCTGCAAGAGCGCGCCGGTGGAGCCGGGGCGAAGGCGCAGCAGAAAAGCGTCCCTGGCAGTTACCGCCGCGATCACCGTCTGGTTTTGTCCGGACTTGGCCAACAGCGCGATGAGCGCCGCTGCGTCTCTGGGAGCCTTCGTAACTTCAAAGTACTCTTCCGCCTCTTTTATAAGGCGTGCGGCATCGAACCCCTCAAGACTGTGGACTACGCGGTGGGTGGGCAATATAACAAGACCCTCGGCATCCATGTTGACGAAGGTCATCATTACGCAGTCATAGGGTGCCTCAACCGCCAAAGGCGCTGCCTGTGTCTGCACGCCGCCGCCGTTTCCGCCGCCTGCCGCCTGCCGTGCAGTTTTCTCTGATTCCGCCTTGCGACGTTCGTTCCGGTAGGTGAGGGCGGTTTCGTAGCGGTGGTGGCCATCGGCGATAATCAGCTTTTTGTCGGCCATTACCTCCTGTACCAGCTTGACCAGCTTGGGGTCGGAGATCTTCCAAACCCGATGCTGCACGCCGTACTCATCTTTCACGTCGATATCTGCCTCGCCGGTAGCCGAAAGTGCCTGTTCGATCTTCTGCCCGGGATCGCTGTAGAGCATGAAGATATGTCCGAAGTGGGCGCGTGTGGCCCGCAGAAGATCGAGGCGGTCCGCCTTGGGCTTTGCCAGCGTCTGCTCATGCCGGAATATCACGCCCTCGTTGTAGTCGCAAATTTCTCCCGCGGCGATAAATCCGCGGCGCTCCATCGTCCTGCCCGTGCCCGGTTCGGTGAACTTCTGGGAGTAGCGGTAAATGGAAGGCTCCGCATCCTGAACCACGACTCCTTCCCGCTGCCAGTCATGCAGGTAGGCTGCCGCCCGGCTATATACATCGTTGCCCGGAACATCGGCTGAGTCCCGCTTCCCCAGGATGATTCTTACGAGGTTGTGCGGGGAAGCCGCATAGTATTTGTCCTGCATTTCGGGCGTGATCTTGTCGTAAGGCTGGGTTACCACGCTCTGTAGGGCAACTCGTTTGCCGTCATACCGCCAGCCGCGGAAGGGATGAATGCGCGCCATGTCATTTGCTCCGAAGGATTCAGAATGCTTGAATTGAAATTGGGTGGATTAGAACTGCTGAGCCACAAGGCTCCGTAGGGATTCTAGCAGCAGGGGAAAAAAGCCCCGCCGTCAGCAGTCTCAGAAGCCGCCTCAACAACCTCATGGGCCGGTTGCACATCTCATGGAAAGCCGGGACCTTTGCCGGCAGGACTCATCCACATTACGAATCCAGCTGTGTTACTATCGATGTTCGAGGCTTCAATGGCCCGCAGAGCCAAAGCTGGGCGCAGGCCGGGCGGCACTGGAGTAATGCCGGTCGATCGCCCAAATTTTTCACGTTCGTCCCCGGCGCGAGCGTTCAAAGCAAGCGTTCCCATTCTTCTGTTTGTATTATTTTTCACCCTCATCGGTACACCTTCCGCATGGCCGCAAGAAGATGTTCATCTTGCTCCCCGCGTACAGCCTTCTGATACCACGGCCCCGGATAGTGATCCAGCTCTGAAGACACATACCCGTCCCTTTAAAGTGGACGTGGATATTGTTCTCATTCCGGTCACCATTACCGACCCCTTGAACCGGCTCGTCACCGGGCTGGACCGGGACCATTTCGACGTTTTCGAAGGGAATGAAAAACAAGAAATCCGCCACTTCTCCAGCGAAGATGCTCCTATTTCGCTGGGTGTGATCTTCGACATGAGCGGCAGCATGAGCGACAAGATCGAGAAGGCGCGGGAAGCCGTGGTGGAATTTTTCCGCACCGCCAATCCGCAGGATGAATTCTTCATGGTGGCCTTTGCCGATCGCCCCGAAATCCTCTCGAGCTTTACCACCTCCATTGAGGAGATACAGGGGAAGCTGGTTTACGCCGTGCCCAAGGGCCGCACCGCGTTAATGGATGCCATCTACCTGGGCCTCGACACCATGAAGCACGCCAAGCATCAGAAAAAGGCGCTGCTCATCATCTCCGATGGCGGCGACAATCACAGCCGCTACACCGATGGTGAGATTAAAGCCATGGTGAAGGAAGCCGATGTCCAGATTTATGCCATCGGGCTGTTCTCGGGAAGTCCCGGGACCCTGGAGGAGCGCATGGGCCCGACCGTGCTGGCAGAAATCACCGATGTCACCGGGGGACGGACCTTTACCATCGAGTCTCCCAATGAGTTGTCGGACGTAGCCACCAAGATCGGCATAGAGTTACGCAACCAATATGTGCTGGGATACCGTCCAAAGAATGCGGCCCACGACGGTAAATGGCGGAAAGTTAAAGTTAAGTTGAATGCGCCGAAGGGTTTGCCGCCGCTTCGTGTTTACGCTAAGACTGGTTACTATGCTCCTTCGGACTAAGTTTGCCTATCTGGTTGTTCTTGCTCTGGTTGCCGGCGCAGCCGCCCAGATGCCGATTCCCTCCGCAGGCCCGTCTGCCGGGGCTCAATCACCACAGCAAAAGCCCGTTGCCCAGCCTTCCGGCCAGCCTGGTGCTCAATCCCCCGGTGTTCAATCTCCTGGTACCCAACCCAGTGACACTGTCCAGTTGCCCGCGCCCGCGCAAGACCCTTCGCGCACCGACGATGGCATGTTCATCTTCAAAAAAGATGTGGATGAAGTTGTGCTTCACGCCACAGTGATGGACGACCGCCGGCGCTTCGTGAACAGTCTGGCGAAAACCGACTTCCATGTATTCGAGAACGGCGCTCCGCAGGAGATTCGCTCCTTCCGGCGTGAAGACGTGCCCGTCTCAGTAGGGATTATCATCGACAACTCAGGGTCCATGCGGGACAAGCGCCCTGCCGTCAATCAGGCAGCCCTCAACTTTGTGAAGTCCAGCAATCCCGAGGATCAGGTGTTTATCGTCAACTTTAACGACGAGTACTACCTCGATCAGGATTTCACCGCAAAAGTTTCCGCGCTCAAAGAGGCGCTCGATCGTATTGAATCACGTGGTGGCACCGCCATGTATGACGCAGTGGTGGCTTCCGCCGAGCATATGAAAAAAAGCTCACGGCTCGAAAAGAAGGTTCTGCTGGTGATTACCGACGGCGAAGACAATGCCAGCCGTGAGTCGCTGGAGCAGGCGGTACGCAAACTTCAGGAGGAGAACGGTCCCACGGTATATACCATCGGCATCCTTGGCGAACAGCGCGCCAAGCGCGCCCGCCGCGCTCTACAGGTACTGGCAGAGCAGAGTGGAGGCATATCTTTCTTCCCCAAGGATATTTCCGAGGTCGATACCATCACACAGCAGGTTGCCCACGACATCCGCAATCAGTACGTGCTGATTTATAAATCCAGCATTCCTAAAAACGTGGAGGGCTACCGTACCGTCAAGGTCGAAGCCCGCGCCTCGGGGTTTAAACGGCTCCAGGTTCGAACCCGCACCGGGTATTATCCCGGTCAGGAGCGCGCGTCCAACTGAGCACTGGAAGCTGTTTCCATCTGTGCCCTCCCTAAGGGGGTCCAGGCCTGCCCGGGGCTGCATTTTCCTCCCTGTTTACCGCCTCGTAGCCCATTCGTAACTTTCAACTTTGGTTCATTCCGGCGATTATTGTGAATAGCTTCTTCTCCCAAAATACAATTGGGTCAAGAACACCCGATGAGCTGTGGGAGTGGTGCTTTATGCGAACCGGCGGCGTGATTCTGAGCGTTCTCCTGATCGGCTGCATTGGCAGCGCTCAGTCCAGTTTGCTTGCCACAGCAGCGCCCGAAAATTCCGAAGTCAGGTCCGGGGTGGGGGAGAGCAGCGGCGACCAGCCCGCACTCATCGCGCTGAGCGACGCCAACGGAGCCGGCGAGTCCAGCTTTGTGATTCGCAAGCGCGTGGATGAGGTCAGTCTGGTGTTTACGGTTCTCGACCGGCATGGCCATCCGGTTTCCAATCTGCGCCGCGAAGAGATTGGATTGCTCGACGACAATCTTCGTCCTGAGGCCGTCCTCCGGTTTCAGACGGTAACGAATATGCCTTTGCGCGTCGGAATTCTCATCGACGCCAGCGCCTCCGTTAACAGCCGCTTCCGCTTCGAGCAGGAGTCGGCCATCAACTTTCTACATAGTGCGCTCCGTTCTGAATCCGACCAGGCTTTTCTGTTGAGCTTCCAGGGAAGCGTGAATGTGGTTCAGGATTTCACCAATGACACCGAAAAGCTGGCTCGTGCCGTGAGAAGCCTGCGCTCCATGGGGGGCAGCGCCGTTTACGATGCCGTTTACTATGCCTGCCGCGACCGGCTTCTGCCTTCGGGAGAAGGCGCTTCAACCTCGCACCGGGCTCTTGTCCTCATCAGCGATGGAGAGGACAATCAGAGCCAGCACGGACGTGAGCAGGCCCTGGAGCTGGCTATGCGCTCCGGCGTTACCATTTACGCGATCAGCACCAATACCAGCGGTCTTGTCACCCGCGGCGACAAAACGTTGCAGCGCTTTGCCGCGATGACCGGGGGGCGCGCATTCTTCCCGTCGAATGTATCCGATCTCGCAAATGCTTTTTCCAGCATTCAGCAAGAGCTGCGCAGCCAATATTTCCTCGCCTACCGCCCTGCATCGTTCGAAGCCGACGGACGCTACCGCCGCATTGACGTGGCGGTTCTTGGCAAGAAGAGCTATCAGGTCCGCGCGCGCCAGGGCTATTACGCTCCGCGCGACTGATGGACTGCTTGATTCGCTGCTTCATCATTTGACTGCATCGTTATTTGACTGCAACCACGGTGTCTCTTACTCTGGGACTGGCCCAGTGCCGGGCGTGAATGGGAATGCGGGTTCGAGAAGGACTTCAGCTTCGCGTGGCCGAAAGCATCACCGATCTCGTCGGCGGAACTCCCATGCTTCACCTTCGCCGCCTGCTTCCTCCCTCGGCGGCTTCAGCGGATGTTTATGCCAAGCTCGAATACCTGAACCCCGGCGGTAGCACCAAAGACCGCGCCGCCATCGGCATGATCCGCCGCGCCGAAAGAGAAGGGAAGCTGCGTCCCGGCTCCACCATCATCGAGGCCACCGCAGGCAATACCGGAATAGGTCTGGCTCTGATTGGGGTCAACAGCGGCTACCGTGTCATTTTCTGCGTTCCCCAACGCTTCTCGAAAGAGAAGGTCATGCTCATGCAGGCTCTCGGCGCCGAGGTAATCCGTACGCCGGATGGCGAAGGAATGGCCGGTGCCATCCGTCGCGCCGAGGAACTGGCCGCAAAGGTTCCCAATTCCTTCTTTCCCCGCCAGTTTGAAAATCCTGCCAACCCCGATTACCACTACGAGACCACCGCCCGGGAAATCTTCGAGCAGATGGAAGGGAAGCTCGATGCTGTGGTGATCGGAGTGGGAACCGGAGGCACCTTCACGGGAGTGGCGCGATTCATGAAGGAGCATCTTCCTCATCTCCGTGCTTATGCCGTGGAAACCCAGGGTTCGATTCTGGGCGGCGGACCGGTGGGCGATCACAAAGTGGAGGGAATCGGAGCCAGTTTTATTCCTCGTACATTTGATCCTTCGCTTGCGGATGAGATCATCATGATTCCCGATACTCCGGCCTTCGACATGGTGAAGCAGCTTGCTGCGACGGAAGGAATTTTTTCCGGCTCCAGCGGAGGCGCCAATGTGGCCGCTGCCGTTCAGATTGCCCGGCTTCTCGGACCCGGCAAGCGCGTGGTGACGGTCATCCCCGACTCAGCTGAACGCTATCTCTCCAAGGGAATCTTCGAGGGCGCATAAACCTCCTGCGGATAGTCATCATTTCTTTGAGGACATCTGCTTTCTCTGTGTATGGCGCAGCCTGCCTGTGCTTTGTGATAAAAGGTTTCCATGGCCAGAAATACTCGAACCGCAGGCTTCGCCACCACTGCCATTCATGCCGGACAAGAGCCCGAAGCGCTTACCGGGGCCGTTAGCGTCCCCATCTATGCCACATCGACCTATGTTCAGGATGGACTTGGCGAACCGCGCCAGGGATACGAATATGCCCGCGTCACCAATCCCACGCGGGACCGCCTTGAGGAAAACATGGCGGCGCTGGAAGGTGGCGTAGCTGCACGCGCCTTTTCCAGCGGTATGGCTGCCATCAATGCCGTGTGCACCATGATGAAGGCGGGCGACCATCTGGTGTGCTCTCATAATGTCTATGGAGGCGTTCCGCGGCTCTTTAACCAGATACTCGTACATCATGGACTGGAGTTTACGTACGTAGACACCTCCGATCCCGTGGCGGTTGAGAGCGCCATCCGCCGTAACACGCGGTATGTATATGTGGAGACGCCCACCAATCCCTTGATGGCGCTCAGCGACATCGCCGCGATAGCGCGTGTCTGCCGCCGCAAAAAAGTTCTTCAGGTCGTGGATAATACCTTTATGTCTCCGTATTTTCAGCGCCCCCTCGATCTGGGCGCGGACATGGTGATCCACTCCACCACGAAATTTCTCAACGGTCACTCGGACGGCTTGGGCGGGGTTGTTGTCTGCTCCACCGCCGGGCAGGCAGAGGAGATGCGCTTTGTTCAAAAATCCGCCGGGGCGATTCTTTCTCCCTTTGAGGCCTGGCTGATTTTGCGGGGCGTTAAGACCCTCGCGGTCCGCATGCGGCAGCACGACGAAAACGGACGCCAGGTGGCTGCCTTTCTCGATTCTCATCGCAGGGTCGAAAAGGTCTTTTATCCGGGCCTGCAAACGCATCCGCAGTATCAACTGGCGAAATCGCAGATGACCGGCTTTGGCTCGATGATTACCATCGATACCGGTTCCCTGCGCAACGCCAAACGAATGCTGAAGAATGTTCGAGGCACGCTCTCGCTGGCGGAGTCTCTCGGAGGCGTGGAGACTCTCATTTCTCATCCCGCAACCATGACTCATGCGGCCATCGGGGCGAAGGCGCGAAAGACCATCGGTATCACCGACGGCATGGTGCGCATTTCCGTTGGCATCGAGAATGTCGAAGACATCATCGC
>DASZRZ010000191.1:0-6912 GCA_035548935.1 Terriglobales bacterium | reverse complement strand
CTGGCGCTGCTGGGTGTGATTTTTCTGTGGCTGGAGTGGGTGCTGTTTGACCGCAATCCCGAGAACCGCCGCGGATATTCTCCCGGTGGCCGTTCCTTAAGTGACCCGGCCTCCGGTGATCCGGCTGCCGGCAATCCGGTTGCCGGTGGAGAAGACACGGGTTTTCCGGTAGCGGAGAAGATGCGCCAACAGACCGGGGTGGCAAAGTGACGTCGTATCAAGTGAGCAGTACAGGTGCCCGGAATGTATTTTGAACATCCAGCGTTTCTAATACTGCTGTTGCTTACGCCCGTGTTGTGGTGGAGCTTCCGTAGGACTCCGGGCAGTTCGCGAACCTGCCTGGTGCTGAAGTGCGCCGTATTTGTTGCGCTGGTAGTGGCCCTGGCTGCTCCGTGGGCCCGGCTGCCGAAACAGAAGCTGGCAGTCACGATGGTGATGGATATTTCCAGCAGCATGCCTGTGGAGTCGATTCAGCGCGGAGAGAATCTGCTGCGCAATCTCGTCCGCAACGATTCCGGATCGGAGTTGCGGCTGATTACGGTTGGCGACCGCGCACGCCAATATGCGGTCCCCCGGCAGGCGAGCCTGGTGAAAGTGCCACTGGTTGGCGATTCCAACCGCGAAACCGGAAGCGATCTGGAAGCGGGCCTGCAACTGGCGTTGGGCACATTCCCACAGCAACAGGGCGTGCGCCGTGTGGTGATGTTCACCGACGGCAATGAGAACCGTGGGGATTTGCTGGCGGGCGCCTTGCGCGCACGGGAAAAGGGAGTGGAGGTATTTACGGTAGCTTCCGGCGGAGCGGTACGGCTGCCGGTGCAGGTTGAGAGCGTGGCATTGCCACAGCGGGTATTTTCCGGGGAACGGTTCACTCTATCGCTGCGGCTGGGCAGTTCGCGTCCCCTGGCGGCCCGAATGGCAATTACCTTTCAGGGGCAGGAAATTGGCGCAGCTCCGGTTCAACTGCAAGCGGGAAGTAATCCGGTTGACATGGATGCGCGCATTACGGGCATTGGGGTAAGCCTGCTGGAGGTGAAGATTTCCGGTGAAGGGACCGACCGGGTTCTGTTCTCACAGGCGGTAACGGTGAGCCGTCCGAGGGTGCTCTATGTGGCGGGGATTGGTGGCCCTTCGCAGCCGCTGATGGAAACCCTGAAGCGCGCCGAGGTTGAGGTGGAGACCAGGCCGGAGTTTCCCGAGGATATTCCGGTCAAGGACTGGGATGCGGTCGTGCTGGACAACTATCCCGATCATGAACTCTCGATGGCAGAAAGCGAGTCGATTGCCAAGTACGTATTTGCCGGAGGAGGGCTGATCTTTATCGCCGGCGAAAACAATGCGCAGCTTGCCAAGGAGCCGCGCACACCCTTCGACAAGGTGCTGCCGGTGCGGGGCGATCCCGACACGCCGGAAAAGCCCACGGCATTGGTTCTGGTGCTCGACAAGTCCCAGAGTATGTCGGGCCAAAAGATTGAGATGGCGCGGGAGGCGGCGCAAGCCAGCCTGCAAACCGTAAGGCCAACCGACCGGATCGGAATCATTGCGTTCGACGACACCTTCCGCTGGGTGGTGCCGATTGAAACAGCTTCCGACCTGCCAAGGCTCATCAAGCAGGTGGACACAATCGTGGCCGATGGCAGCACGAGGATTTATCCGCCGCTGAAGGCGGCCTTCGACGCAATCCGGCTGGAGAAGGTGGCGAGAAGGCACATCATCATGATGACCGATGGCGTATCGCCACCGGGAGACATGCCGCAACTGTTGAAGGATGCCGCCGCCCAGCACATTACGATCTCGACCATCGGACTGGGCAGCGATGTGAACCGCGAGATGCTGGAGGAGATCGCCAAGACCGCCCGTGGGCGCGCGTACTTTGTGGAAGATCCCACAAACCTTCCGCAGGTAATGGGAGAGGAGACGCGCAAGGTCAAGATTTCTCTGATCCAGGAAGATCCGGTTCGCGCGGTGGCGATCCAGCCGGTTGAGTTTACCGATGGCGTTAATTTCAATCGAGCGCCACGGCTTCTGGGGTTTGTGCGCGCCAAGGCGAAGGAAAACACGGAGACGATTCTGCGGGTTGCCACCGGCGAGCCGCTGCTGGTGCGATGGCAGTTTGGGTTGGGGCGCGTGATTGCGTTCATGTCCGATGCACGCGGCCGGTGGGCGAAGAACTGGGTGAGCTGGGAGTCGTTTGGAACCCTGTGGCCGCAAATGATACGGGACGTGAGCAGCCGCGACCGGAAGGTGCGGGTGGGCATCCGGGCGGGCTCGAATGAAGGCGAACGGATTGTGTTTTACGACGTGGTGGAGGGCGAAGGCCCGGGAGCCGCGAGCGTGGCGGAAGCCAAGGCCTGGGTCGCAGCGAATGTCGCTCCGAAGATTCTGGTGGCGGCGCCGGGCGAGGCTGCCCGCGCCATACCGCTGGAAGAGACCGCGCCCAACCACTATGAGGCGCATATTCCCGCGAGTGCGCATGGGCTGTACAGAATCGTTTCCGGAAGCACCGAGGTGTCGCTGCCCGAGTCGGGTTTTTATAGCGAGTCGGATGAGATGGCTCCGAAGGAAGTGAACCGAAGCCTGCTTCAGCAGGTTTCGGCGGTTACCGGCGGGCGCATGAATCCCACGATCCAACAGGTGCTGGATCGTAAGGGCTCACTCGTGATGGAGCCGCGTGCCTTGTGGCCGTACTGGCTGATGCTGGCAATTGTGATTAACTTCCTGGAGATCGCCATCCGTAAAGGATTCTTCCAGCGGCTGCGTTCCAACTCGGGGAAGAGTGGTGGATCACGGTTTCCGCGGATTGGGCGGCGGCGACAGACCGCCGAAGCCGCGCCCATGATTCCGGCGGTCTCCGATATCCGGCGTTAGTTGCTGTTGCGTGCCTGAGTGCCAATGCGAAATTCAATTCCAGATCGATGCCGCCGGGAACGCGGTTGCGGTCGTTCTCTGCTCGTCTGCTCGCTGCTCGTCTTGTACTGCTTTCTAAGCGTGGGCCAGACGCAGGAGCATGCTGCTCAAAGCCAGGAAGCACGCATTACTCCCGAGGAGGCGAAAGAGCTCCTGGGCTCGGTGGACAGTATTCTTGAGTTCAATAGCCGGGACACGGGAATGAAATCGCGCGGAAAGGTGAAGCGCGAACTGGCAGGACGCGAGCAGGTGCAGCGCTATTTTGAAGAGCGAATCCGGGAGGATGAGGACGCTAAGCGCCTGCAGAATGAGTCAGCCGTTTTGAAGAAGTTCGGGCTGATCCCCGCTGGTTTCGACCTGCAAGGCTTCCTCGTGGAATTGCTCAAGGAGCAGGTGGCGGGCTACTACGATACGAAGACTGAGACGGTTTACATGCTGGATTGGCTTCCGCCTGAAACGCAGCAGCCGGTGATGGCCCACGAGCTGACCCATGCGTTGCAGGACCAGAATTTCGGATTGGAGAGATGGACAAAGCAGGCCGACGTTCGCAATCGCGGTGCGGCGAGACAGATCGCCTCCGATGAGGCGCTGGCGGCGCGCCAGGCGGTGGTGGAAGGGCAGGCCATGGCGGTGATGATCGACTTTCTGCTCGCTCCAACGGGCGGCTCGCTTTTGAAGTCTCCGCTGATTGCGGATGCCATCCGGGAGGGAATGATGTCGGGTACGGATGCCCCGGTGATGGCTCGTGCACCGCTTTACGTGAAGGAGCTGCTGCTGTTTCCCTATCGCTATGGACTCGACTTTATCCGTGAGTTGTTGATCAAGCAGGGGAAGCAGAGCGCCTACAGCGATGTCTACCGGAATCCACCGGTGAGTACGCGGCAGATTATGCAGCCCGAGACCTACCTCTCCGGGGAGCAGCTGCCGCCCTTGATGCCGCCGGACTTCGACACTCTGCTGAAACCGGAATACAAGCGGGTGGACCTGGGCGCCATCGGAGAGTTCGACGTTTCTGTGATGGCGGAGTTGTTCGGCAAGCGAGACGAAACATCTGCCGGGGCGGAGGAAGGCTCCGGCGGGAAAGCGAGCGGTGGAACTCCTCCGATTTGGACCCAGTGGCGCGGAGGTTACTACTATGCCAGCGCTCCGGTGAAGCAGCGGCCAACCGCGAGCCCCGAGGAGGGCAGCGACGGGCAGATCGCCATGGTTTACGTGTCCCGGTGGGCGAGCGCGGAGTCGGCGGCGGATTTCGCGAAAATCTACCGGGCTTCGATGGATAAGCGGTACGTGACGGAAAAGCCGGATGGGCCCTGCTCCAACTGTGCGCCGTCTGGGAAAAACAGTGTGACCACGCTGAACACCAATCACGGACTGGTATCGCTGGAGGTGGAAGGCACGACGGTGCTTGCCATCGAGAGCTTCGACGCCAATGCCGCAAGTCGCATTCGCGGGGCGGTACTGGGACACAAGTAGCCCGTTTCGATGTACGGGTCCCGAGCCGGGACAGCAGGCTTTTCTTGTGTTTTGTATAATCCAGAGTTCCCATCCAGCAGGAGACCAGCATTGTCACAAGCGGAAATCGGAATCATCGGCGGCAGCGGGCTGTATAGCATGCCGGGACTGACGGAGACGCGAGAGGTCACTCTCGATACCCCCTTCGGATCACCATCGGATGCCTACGTGCTAGGCAAGCTGGAAGGGCGGCAGGTGGCGTTTCTTTCGCGCCACGGACGCGGCCATCGCATCATGCCCAGCGAGTTGAACTTCCGGGCCAATATCTACGGCCTGCGGCAGTTGGGAGTGGAGCGGGTGTTGTCGCTTTCCGCGGTAGGGTCGCTGAAGGAAGAGCATAAGCCAACGGATTTCGTGATTCCCGATCAGTTCTTTGACCGCACCTCGAAGCGCGCTTCCACGTTCTTCGGCGAGGGCATTGTTGCCCACATTGCGTTTGGCGATCCGGTCTGCGCCGAGGTGGCGAAGGTGATGAGCGGCGCCTGCCGCTCCGCCGGAGTGGTGGGCAAGCAGGGCGGAACGTATCTCTGCATGGAAGGTCCGCAGTTTTCCACCAAGGCCGAGTCGAACGTTTATCGCAGCTGGGGCATGGACGTGATCGGCATGACCAACCTGCAGGAGGCCAAGCTCGCGCGCGAGGCAGAGATGTGCTACGCCACGCTGGCCATGGTGACCGATTACGATTGCTGGCATCCGGCTCACGATGCGGTGACGGTGGAGCAGATCGTGGCGGTGTTGAACCAGAACGCTTCCAATGCATGCAGCGTGGTGCGGCACGCGGTGGCGGCAATGCCCCGCGAGCGGGGATGCAAGTGCGGCTCAACCCTTCAATATGCCATTCTGACGGACCGCTCGAAGATTCCGCCGGAGACGCGGCAGCGGCTGAAGCTGATTCTGGAAAAATATCTGGGGCAGGAGACAAACGCTTGAGGCCGTCGATTCTGGCAATTGGTTCGGTTGCGTTCGATTCCATCAAAAGCACATACGGCGAGGTCGATAAGGTGCTGGGAGGCTCGGCCACTTATTTTGCGCTGGCCGCCAGCTACTTTGCCGATGTACGGATTGTTGCCGTGGTGGGCGAGGACTTCACTGTAGAGGACGAAAACAAGCTGCTGCGGCGCGGCGTGAACCTCGACGGACTGGAGCACGCCAGGGGAAAGAGCTTCCATTGGGGCGGCGAATACGGCGAGGACGTGAATCAACGCACTACTCACTTCACGCACCTGAACGTATTTGAGCACTTTCATCCGAAGGTCCCGAGCCAGTATCAGGACTCGCGGCTTCTTTTCCTGGGCAATATGGATCCGGCGCTACAGTTGGAGGTGCGGCGGCAGGTAAAAGGGGCGAGCCTGGTGGGCGGCGACACCATGAACTTCTGGATCGGCGGCAAGCGTCCTGAGCTTGTGCAGACCCTCAAGGAGATGGACATCCTGCTGATCAATGACGGAGAGGCCAAGCAACTGGCGGAGGAGTCCAACCTGCTCCGGGCGGCCAACAAGGTGCTTGCCATGGGGCCCAGGGCGCTGGTGATCAAGCATGGGGAGTATGGCGCCACGGTATTCTTCCGCGAAGGTGCGTTTGGCATTGGCACGCATCCATTTCATGCGCCCGCACTGCCGCTGGATGAGGTTCGCGATCCAACCGGGGCGGGGGATTCCTTTGCCGGCGGGTTCATGGGGTACGTGGCCTCGCAGGGAGAGCTGAACCGCGAGGTTCTGAAGCGAGCCATGTTCTATGGCGGGGTGATGGGTTCGTTTGCCGTGGAGAGGTTTGGTCCCGAGAGGCTTTATGACCTGAGCCGCGAGCAGATTGAAGAGCGCTTCCAGATTTTCCGGGAGCTTTCGCATCTGCCCTAGGCCATTCAGGAAGGCTTCAAAATACTGTATTGATTCCGTATGGCGCCGGCAGACACTCCGAGTGAAGTTCCTCCGCGCGGAGATTCAGTGCGCGGGTCAGGCCACAAGCCAGCGGCGGGCGGCAACGATTCCGCGATTTTCCGTAGTGCAACCTTCCATCCAGCATTCTTTCATTCTGCAATTTTCCATCCTGCCTTTCTGGCAGTACTGATTTCCATCGCGGCATTCTTGCATTTCTTCCGGGCTGGGGAGGTTCTTCTCTACGGAGATGCCCTTGCTCACATGAATATCGCGCGGAGGGTTCTCGATTCGCGCAGTCCAGGACTGCTGCAGCTCGGAACGGTGTGGCTGCCGTTGCCGCATCTTCTTGCAATGCCCCTTCTGCTGTCCGATTGGGCATGGCGGACGGGTGTGGGTGGTTCGATCCCGTCCATGATGGCTTACGTGGTTGCGGTGGCAGGGATATTCCGCCTAGTGCGGTTCGGGCTGGAGCGTGTAGCCAGAAATGCGAGCCAGGCGCGGGTGGCGGCATGGGTGGCAGCGGGAGTATTTGCGGCGAACCCGAACCTGATCTACCTGCAATCTACTGCCATGACGGAGGCGCTGAGCCTGGCGGCGTTGCTTTGGGCCGCAGTGT
>DASZRZ010000190.1:0-5123 GCA_035548935.1 Terriglobales bacterium | reverse complement strand
TGCCGGAGTGGAGTCCCTCCCTTATGATCGGCTCTTTGCCACGGTTGGTCTTAAATTGCAGGTGCGCACCGTGAGCACGTCGGTCATTGGTTTTCGCACCTCCGTGGGCGGCTCCGGTCTGCCCGTGGTCAGTTCGGTGAATGAAGGCTCTCCCGCGCAGATGGCCGGTCTCACCGTGGGAGATACTATTGTGCAGGTCAATGGAAAGCCCGCTTCAGACAACTGGAGCAACGCGGCTTTAAACTCCCGTCCCGGAGACACCTTCCGGCTTGAAGTGCGCGGGGAAGCCGGAGACCGGGAGCTGACGTTTGCGGTAAGCACCACGGAAAGGAAGTTGTTCGATTTCGTATACGCAGATGACGCCACACCCGCACAGCGAGCCCGGCGCGCCGCATGGCTTCGCGCCGAATCCGAAGCTGATCCATCATCCGGCGTTGCCGGTCTCCCCTAGTGGACCCCTGGTGCCTTTGATTTTGTCCGTAATCCGTTCTTCTCTGATGTTTCTCTTCTGGGGACTGCTGACGCCGCTGGCGGCCCTGATCGGTTTTCCGTGGACCTTGATCTCTGGGAAGATCGACTTTCTTTATTCTTTTGGCACGTGGATAGCAATAACCGGCGTGCGCATCTCCGGGGTGCAGCCCGTGATTCAGGGGTTGGAGCGGCTGGACCCCGGGGGGACGTATATATTCATGTCCAACCACGTCTCCAATCTCGATCCTCCTCTGCTGATTCCACTGATTCCCCGGAGAACCTCGGTTCTGGCCAAGAAAGAGTTGTTCAGCATACCGGTTCTGGGCAAAGGGTTCCGCATGGGGTCCTTCGTTCCGGTGGACCGCAACAACCTCGAAGCGGCCAAGGCCAGTCTGCGCGAGGCGAGGGAAGTATTGAGTTCGGGAATCAGCATGACCATATTTCCCGAAGGAACGCGCTCCCGCACCGGCGGTTTGCTGCCGTTTAAAAAAGGACCTTTTTTCCTGGCCATGGAGACCAGGGTTCCAGTGGTTCCCATCACCATTGTGAATACGGGACATCTCTGGCCCAAGGGCAGTTTGCGGGTCCGCTCCGGACCGGCGACGGTGATTTTTCATCCTCCGGTCTTCCCCGGGGATTATCCCGACCGTGAGGCGCTGATGCTTGCGGTGCGCCAGCAAATTGCCAGTGCGCTGCCACCCGAGGCATAGGGCGGACTTCATTGTCTTCTTCTACTCAGACTGAATCTTTATATTGAGGGTTTCCCTCATGGAGTAGCTTTGCTGCCACCGGGCGCGTCAATCACAAGATCACGTCGGCCACCGGACGCCGCAACGAGTATGGCATCTGCGGGCCGCGGCCAAAGCGCACGACCAGGTCGGGTCTGCCCCCGCCGAGCCCGAGCCACTGAGCGAACTGCTTGCGCACAGCCTGGACTTCGACCGGTTGATTGACGAAAGCGGTGCGCACGCCGAGTGCGGTTGCAGTAAGCGCGAAGCGCTCGTAGGCGCGGCCAACTTCAAACCAGTTTGCCGGGTCGGCGCGGTCTGCGACGAAGACTGCGACGCCGGCCGAAGAGCGCAGTTGCCTGGCGTATTTTCCATTCTCCGATTTTTCGCTTAAAACCATGCTGAACAGTGCATTGCCGAGCCAATGCGGCAAGGCCGGGTTTCCCGTCAAACGCGAAAACAATCCGTCGCCAGTGGCAAGTGCGTCAGTCTCGTTGAAACGAACCCAGCTTTTCAGCTCCTTCACGAAAGCCGCGTCGCGGATTTGCGCGCTGTTACCTTGTGTGACGTATTCAATGACGCCTTCGACTTTGATCCGCTCCGTGAGCAGCAACAGGCGGACGCCGACACGCTCGGCGGCTCCCGCCAATTGCTTGAGCATGGCGTTTGGCAGCGGCTGACCGTCATACTCCGCACGGGTACATTGCCGCTGGAAGATCGCGTTGACCAGCGGTGAGCGCAGGGGCGCAGAGTTGTTGAGGGCGATATGCACTTCCTGCGGACCGAATGCCACGTCCGCATGCCTGCCGAGAGACGCGGCGGCGAGCACCAGGTTCTCGGCGGCACATCCGAGGCTCACCCAGAGATGATGTTCATCGGGATCGACCACGGGTGTGAGGCGCGAGAGATCGGGATAAATTGAAATCGCGCTCGGCGACAGCCCGAATTTCCACGGCTGCGTGTTGTGGCTGTTGGGAGCAAGTGTGGCGCAGCGCACGAGTTCCCGCAGCTCCGCCGTATCTTCCAACGATTCCAGAAGCGGGCTGCGTAGTGCGCGAACGGTGGCTCCATACCGGTCCGCGGTGGCGCATGACGCGTTGGTTAACGCAAAGCCGGAAAGAGCGGCATACGTGCCGGCGCCCCCGATAAATTCTCTTCTTGAGATCACTTAAAGCAGCCATTTTTGTCAGGTGGCCTCACTGCCGGGAAATCAACCACCGTCCGAGTACGAACAACTCCCCAATGGCCAAAACCGTACCAAAGATCTTCTTGTTGCTTCGCGCCAACCAAAGCGGAAGGTAAATATCAAAGTTGTCCTTGCGATCTTCTGTATATCGGCTCGCCACCTGAGTCAACGGGCAACGGCCCCGGTTCATTGCGAGTACCGCGCACTCGACCAGTACTAGCGCGGTCAGAATCGCCGCCAAGCGGTACAAACGCCATGCACCCGCGAAAGGAATCGTTGCAATGCATGCGGCAAAGAAGAGCCAAATCGCCGTATGCAGGAGCTTGATCCCTACCAGATGGACGATTCGTTGCGAGGGAGGCTTCAAAAGTTATCCCTTCGGCTGACCCGATCGGACTTTTACGTTTGCTTCTTCTCGAGCTGCCGGGCGCTCAGCACCACGCCATCGCGGTCGTCATGCAGCTTGATGGGAAATACAAGCACGTTCCATGTGTACCGCGAGTTCCGGGTGGGAAGGTTGGGAAGTCCGCGGAAACCGCGATCAACGTAAGTTTCCCTGGTGCGGGCTACGGTATGTACGATGTTGCGCCATTCGTCGCCGCTTTCAGGAAAAGCCTCAAACTTGTTTTTGCCCGTGAACCATTGCCGCTTTTTTTCGAATAGGCCCGCCAGCGTGTCGTTTACGTATTGCCAAGTGCCTTCGCCGTCGAGAACTTCCATTATGACGTCATCGCCCATGGCCTCGGCGATTCGCCGGTAGTAAAACTCGCGGGCATCCACCACCACCGGCTTTCCACGCCGTTTCGCTTCAAAGCGGTGCAGCGCATCGAGCAAATCCTGCACCGAGCTGTATCCTTTGAGCAGGTGCATGTCGGCAATGCCCCCGAAGCGGCGCTCAAGCGTGGCGGAAAGAATAATGATGGGGACATGCGGACGCTTTTGCCGCAGCGTTTCCGCCACTTCGGTTCCGAACTTCCCGGCGCCCAGATGGTAGTCCAGCACGGCGATGTCGATGTCGTGGAGCTTGCCCTCTGCCTCCTCCACCGAGGCTGAAACTACAACCTCATATCCCTTCTGCCGCAGGATGGTGGAACGAAGAATCAGGTTGTCTTCCAGATCATCCAGCAGGAGCACGCGGATGGGTTTGTGTCCGTCTTTGCGTTCCGGTTTGGAGACGAAGTCCACCATGGTCAAATCTCTTTTGCAGGTGTAGCGGGAAACTTTCCGGCTTGTGGGGTGCTATTGGTTTCGCCAGCCCGCTCCGCGCCGGCAGGCGAACGCATGGCCCTGGCCAACTCCGGCAGCCGGTTGAAGATAGCCACGCTTCGCAGCCACCGCTTATTGTCGATTGCGGGATACCCGCTTACCACGCTGCCGGGGGCTACATCATTGGGTATGCCGCTCTGCGCGGTGACGATTACGCCATCGCCGATTTTGCAATGGCCCGCCACTCCCACCTGTCCCGCGAGGATCACGTCGCGGCCCACCTCGGTGGACCCGGCCAGTCCCGTCTGCGCGCACAGCAAAGTGTTTTCGCCGACATGGGAACCGTGTCCGACCTGCACGAGATTGTCGATCTTTGCCCCGGCCGCTACGCGGGTTTCTCCCACGCTGGCGCGATCGATGCAGGCATTCGCCTGGACTTCAACCCTGTCTTCCAGCACGGTTGGACCCGATTGTACGATCTTGTGCCAGCCGTTGGCTCCATCCCGGGCAAAGCCAAACCCGTCGGCCCCAACAATGGCGCCATTCTGCAGCGTGATCTCATCTCCCAAACGGCAGTGCTCCCGGACAATGGCGTGCGCATGCGCGAAGAACCGGTCTCCAATCCTCGCCCCGCGATAGATCACCGCATGGGCCAGCAGGACGCAGTCTTCGCCGATCACTACATCTTCATCAATTACCACGTAAGGTCCAATGTGCGCGTTTTTACCCACCTGTGCGGTTGGATGCACAACAGCCGTTGGATGCACTCCGGGCGCATAACGTGGGGGTTGGTAAAAGAGTTCGATGGCGCGGGCAAATGCAAGGTATGGGTTGTCGCACCGCAAAGTCGGCTTTTCCAGGGGAGGGAAGCCGGACGAGACGATCACAGCCGACGCCGAGGTAGTTCTGGCCTGCGAGGCGTATTTGGGATTGGCGACAAAAGTGATCTCCCCGGGACCTGCTGCTTCGATGCCGCTTACCCCGGAGATTTCGAGGTCGGTTCCTTCCAGACGCGCTGCTACCGAGGCGGCAATCTCAGAAAGTTTCATAGTGTTTTTAAATGAAGCCCTAGTAAGTGAAGCTGTTGAACCGAAGCCTTTATGGAGCTTTACTCCGTAAACATCGGGACCTGATTTTCTCCACGCGGGGATCGCGGCTTGCGGCCGCGGCCCTGGGAACTTCCGATCACTGCGAGCACGGTGAGTCCCGAGAGAGCGGAGCGCGGAACGAAGATGCGCTGGGTGTTGGACCGGCTGTCGGGTGGATTGATCAGGAAACCCTCCGGCAGGACCTGCGTGAGGTCATTGGCCATCAGTCCCTCCAGAACCTCATTATCGCGGAAGTGGAGCCGTACCCAAAGACCTTCGCTGCGCGGGCGGGTGGTGAAAGTTTTGCGGGCCAGAGCCTCGGAGTCTCCAAACTCACGTACGAAATAAACGCCCTTGATGTCCTTCAATTCGATGCCGACAACATTGCCGGCGGTGTTAAGCACCTCGACTTTGCCGTCGACCAGAAAGGCAGCAGGGGATACA
>DASZRZ010000189.1:0-6936 GCA_035548935.1 Terriglobales bacterium | reverse complement strand
GCTCGCCAGTGGATTCCACCATCCCTGAAAATTCGCGCCCGGCAATGAAGGGCGGATCGGGCACTCCGGAGTAGCCCCCGCTTGCGGAGATCAGGTCTGCAAAGTTCAGCCCTGCCGCGTGAACCTTAACCACAACCTCATCCGGGCGCGGCTGTGGATCGGGCTGCTCGCGCATCTCCAGGCCCTCGGGCCCTCCGGATCGCGCAACTACCATGGCTTTCATGGCGGGGATTATAGCAATCACCAGGCGGATATTCCGCGCCCCCGCCCTGTCTCCCGAAAACCATTCGCTGGAGCCAGCACTCTAACTATATCCAGTGCGCCAAATGGAAAATGCGGAAGAACAAGGCTATTTGGAGTATCGCGACCTGATATCACAAATCACTTTACACGTGCGCGGGGCGCGACTTCAGTGGTATAACTCCGTCGCTTTCATAATGGATTCCCCAAGCGCTGCTGCCCGTCGCGGCAAAGCGCGCGGAAATCCGGCATCCTTCCGTTGCTCAAGGCAGCGGTGGAGGGCCCCATGGACCTTGCAATCGTTCGTGTGATCTTCGTCGTCGTCGTGGCCGCAATGTGTCTGGTATTGCAGCCATTCGATCTGGAGCGTCCGGCCTGTGCCGCCGTAGGCATCGGAATAGGGATCTCCGTGGTATTTTTCGAGCACCGCCTGCGCGCCGTGAGCCTTAAACGTCTCATCGGGGCCGCGGTCGGCAGCGTCCTCGGAATTCTGGGCGCCTACCTGTTCAGCCTGGTGGTGCACATCAGCGTCCCTCCGGGTCCAACGCAGAGCTTCCTGCAGATTATGGTCATGCTGCTGATGGCCTATGTTGGCCTGATCGTCGGCGGCAACAAAGGCGACCTGCTCAATCTTGCCGCGCTCGGAGGAATTTTCGGCGGTGAAAAACAGTCGAAGAAAAGCCTCAAGGTTCTGGATACCAGCGTAATCATCGACGGAAGAATCGCCGACATTGCTGAAACCGGCTTCCTCGACGGCACCCTGGTGATTCCACAGTTCGTGCTGCGCGAGCTTCAACTGGTGGCTGACTCCGCCGATCCCATGAAGCGCAATCGTGGACGGCGCGGTCTCGACATCCTGCAACGCATCCAGAAGATCGCAACCGTTCAGGTGCAGATTTCCGAGGAAGACTTCCCTGCCACCCGCGAAGTCGATCTCAAATTGATCGAGTTCGCCAAGATGTTTGGCGGCAAAATCGTCACCAACGACTTCAACCTGAATAAGGTCGCGCAGGTTCAGGGCGTCGAGGTCCTTAACATCAACGAACTTGCCAACTCACTCAAGCCCGTTGTGCTTCCGGGCGAGATCATGCGGGTATTCGTTCTCAAGGAAGGCAAGGAGCCCAATCAGGGCGTCGCCTATCTCGACGACGGCACCATGGTAGTCGTGGACAATGCCCGCAAGATGATCGGCAAGACCGTTGATATCGCCGTGACCTCGGTCTTGCAGACCACAGCAGGCAAGATGATCTTCGGCAAGTTCGACGAGCGCGCCCCGGTTACACCGCGTCCCGACCGCTATACGCAGGAAGCCCGTCCCGAATCCCGCCCCGCCGGTCTACGCAGTGAACGGCCCGCGGGCCTGCCCGCGGCTCCTTCCATGATGGCCGATCTGCCGAAAGAATAATTCAGCGCGAACGGCGCACGGCGGATTGCAGCACGCCTCTATCGCGTCGCTGGGACCGTCTCTGAGGCCGCACCCGATCGGGCGCTCTCATTTCCACGCACATCCACAGCGGTGATGAAATAGCGGTAGGTAATGCCTGCCTCCACATTTTGATCTCGGAATGCCGGGGCGCTCACTATCTGGCTGTCGATGCGCACGGCAGTCTGTTCCCGGCCTTGCCGGTAAACGTGGTATCCCGCCAGATCGCTCTCCATATTCGGCGACCAGATCAGATCGATAAACGCCTGCTGCCCGGGACCGGAAAAAACCGCTTCCACCCCGGAGGGCGCTGCCGGGGGAAACGTGTCGCGGGGCGTAAGGGCCAGAGCCTCCGAATCATCGCCTTCAATCTCCACTCCGGGCTGGTTTTCCAATGCCCTCACCGCTGCCGCCTGGTACAGGTACGGCGTGCCATATTCCAGGCTCCGGTCCATCAGGCTCATCTTCGTCTCCGCGCGGAGCGGCACATCTCCCACCACAACCGCGTCGTCATCCTTGCCCGCAATGCTCCGGTAAATCCGGTAGACGTAACTCCGCCCGCGCGCACCCGATGAATCGGCCGTCCACGTAAGCAGTATCCCCTGTGGCGTAACTTGCCCGCTCAGGTCCGTGGGCGGCGGCAGAGTGGACCCCAGCGGAACCTGCGCCTGGTTGGAGAGCCCGGCGCTGCGGCCATTTTCATTCAATACTTCCACTGCATAGGTTGCGAACCCGGTTTCGTGCTCACGCTGCAACTCCCCCGGCAAGGCATCGGTAAATTCCGCCTCGACGGCTTTTGCATCCGGAGCGGCAACCGCTTTGCCCGGCATCTCCGCCAGCTTCGTGCATTGCGGCATCGTTTCCTTGAAAGCCGTCACCGCCCGGCACACCAGCACCGTGCCCGCATGCCGGATGTTCTGCCCGTCCGTGGTCTTCTGCGGCATGGTCCAGGAGAGATACACGTGATCGCCCTTGCGCAACGCCTCAAGGTCCTCAACTGTTTTCGGAAGCCGCAAGGATGGCGGCTGCGGCGCGCCCGGTGTTCCACAGGCGGCCAGCAGTACCAGGAAAATGCAAATCGGCAGAGAGCGGGCGTACACGGCGAACCCAGAGTACCAGAGGAGCATGCTCCGCCCTCTCTCGAAATCCCGTCCCGCAAGGGACCGCGCCCAATGGCTTTACCCCCTTCACCTGTTATTCCTGGCGAAGCCGCGCCTGCGGTCGGGCATCTGCAACGCACACAACTGTACAATAGAGGAATGCACTGCCTCTGCGAGTCCGCCTTATGAGGAGTTGGTCCATTGCCGTTGGACGCATCTTTGGAGCCGAGCTGCGCGTCCACGTAAGTTTTCTTTTTCTCCTCCTCTTCGTCTGGATCACGGAAGCGGCCACCCTCGGCTCCGATGCAGGCGGACGCGCCCTCGCTCTCACCGGCATTGTCCTCGGCTCGGTACTGCTGCATCAGGCAGGACACGCGCTGCTCGAGCTGCAACAAGACCAGCCATCCGGCTCCGCCATCGCGGGATTTCCGCCGCGCCGAGTCGTGGTTCTCATGCCGATCGGCGACATCACGCTCACCGATCCCGGCACGCGCTCCAGGCCCGATGCCGATCACGAATTTAAAACCGCCATCCTTGCGCCCGCCCTGAACCTTCTGGCAGCTCTGGTCATAGCCGGCATCGCCCGCGGCATCCTGCCCGAACTCGACCTGCGGGCCGGTCCCCTGGTCACTGCCGCCAACCTGCCTCGAAGCGCGGTCTGGATCAACATCATTCTGGCCATGCTGAACTTTCTTCCCGCCTATCCCATGGATGCCGGACGCGTTCTGCGGGCCATGTTCGTCCGCCGCATGGACGTTTTGCCCGCCACCCGCAGGGCGGTCGCCATCGGACAGGGCTTCGCTCTGGCATTCATCCTCGCCGGTGCATGGAATTCCTGGTGGATGCTGATCGGCGTCTTTCTCTTTCTCGCCGCGCAACTCGAAGAGCGCTCCGTGGTATTCCAGTCGGTATTGCAGCAGGTGAAGCTTGAGGATGTCATGCTCACCGACTTCGCCATCCTCTCCCCGGCTGACACTCTCGAACATGCCCTCGACCGCGCGGTTCACACACTTCAGGACGACTTCCCCGTGGTGCGCGGCGGCGATATGGTCGGCGTGATCTCGCGCCACAACATCGTTGCGGCGCTTCGCGACGAAGGCAACGGCTACGTGCAATCCAACATGCGGAGGGCCTTCGGCGTTGCCAGCCACTCCGACACACTGGCCTCCGTCTTCGGAACGCTCACCGCGCCCGGCGCCGGCATGCTGCCCGTGGTGAATGAGAACCGTCTGGTGGGGATTGTTACCTTGCAAAACCTTATGCACAGCATGTCACTGGTGGCGGAAAAGCGCCGCGCCCAGCAGGCACGATAAAATTTCTACAGAGATTCCAAATTAACAATTTGGGATTTGATAGAGACCGCAAACATGGCAGAAAAAATCACCAAAACCGAAGCCGAGTGGCGGAAACAATTAACTCACCAGCAGTATGCCGTCGCACGCGAGAAAGGAACCGAACGTCCCTTCTCCGGCGAGTATGAACGTACAACCGATCCGGGCACCTACAAATGCGTCTGCTGTGGGGCGGAGCTTTTCAGCTCGGAAACGAAGTTCGATGCGGGATGCGGCTGGCCCAGCTTCTACGCCCCGCTTGAACCGGAAGCCATACTGGAAGAAGAAGATCGCAGCCTGGGAATGCGCCGCGTCGAAGTCATGTGCGACCGCTGTGGCGCTCATCTCGGTCATGTTTTTGAGGACGGTCCGGCTCCAACCGGCCTGCGCTACTGCATCAACTCCGTCAGTCTCAAGTTCGATCCTGAGAAGTAGCGCCCCCTCCGGCTAGCGCTTTACCTTCCTGGGCCGCCGCGGCATGGGGTCTTCCACCAGAACCTTGGCGACTACTTCATCCACCACCGATTGCGGAACACGCTCCACCGCCAGCGCCTTGCGCTCTCCGCGCCGCGCTTTCCTGGTGAGCAGCACGGCAACGTGAGCAATGGCGGCATTGTCCGTTCCCATGCCCTCGGGGGTCTTGGCCTTCACCCCCACATCCGAAGCCTCCACCCCCACCAGTTGAGCGACCCGCTCCTGGATGCTTTTCGCGTGCGGCACAATCTTCGGCTCAGCCAGAATGAGCGTTGAATCCACATTGGCCACCACGTATCCCTGGCTCCGGACCTGCCGCATGGCCTCGCGCACAAACACAACCGAATCGGCGCCCTTCCAGCGCGGATCGGTGGGAGGAAAAAATGTTCCGATATCGCCCGCCGCCACCGCTCCCAGCAGCGCATCCGTAAGGGCATGCAGAAGGACATCGCCATCGGAGTGGCCCGCAAGTCCGCTCGAATGCGGAATCGTAACGCCCCCGATCTTCAGCGTCACTCCCCGCTTGAACTCATGCGAGTCCCATCCGTATCCGATTCTCATTTCGGCAGCCCCAAAGTATCCAACCTCATGCTCCCGTCTTTTCCTGCTTTTCCTGCGCCATGTAGTATTCCGCCAGTTGCAGGTCGCCCGGGGTTGTAATCTTGATGTTCCGCGACGAGCCCATCACAACCGCCACATCCTGGCCCGAGCGCTCCACCAGCGAAGCCTCATCGGTACCCGTGAAACCGTCGCGTTTAGCCTCATCCACCGCCTGCCGCAACACTTCGTAACGGAAGCCCTGTGGGGTTTGCACCAGCACGATATGCTCTCGCGGCATCGTGGCCCGCACCACCGCGCCCTCCGATGTGCGCTCCACCTGCTTGATCGTATCCACCGCCGGCACGGCGGCAATGGCGGCTCCATGGCGCCGGGCCGCATCGATCACATGATCAATCGTCTCCGCGTCCACGAAGGGCCGCACCGCATCGTGGACCAGCACCACGTCTCCATCCTGCGCCTGCACCTTCGCCAGCGCGTTGGCCACCGACTCCTGCCGGTGCTCTCCGCCTTCCACAACATGCACCGGGCGCGCCAGCTTCTCCTGTTGCAGCCGCTTCTGGAAGGGCGCCATTTCCGATGCGCGCAGCGCCACATAAATCTCGCTCACCTGCGGATGCGAGGCGAACTTGCGCAGCGTATGCAGCAGAATAGGAACTCCCGCAAGTTCGGTAAACTGCTTGGACACGGAACCGCGCGAACCGGCCTTACCCTGTGCCGTCCCGCCCGACATCCGCGTTCCCAAACCCGCGGCTGGAATAATCACAATCACACTCATAGGCGGAGAGCAGTATAAATTGCTAGCTTCCTTTCTGGACATTCGTTCTACCGCACGCTTCAAGAAACCGCGCCAGCCGGTGGCCCAGCGATTCCAACTCTTTCACTTCACACTCCCAAACGATACATACCCGCCAGCCGAGCTTCCGGAGCTTGCGCCGGTTCTGCTGGTCGCGGAGCATAGACGTCGCTGAGAATAAATACTTCCGAACTGGCCGCCCAAATAATTTCCGCGCGCGCTACACTGATCATGACCTTATCATCCAAACCGCAACATCCCCGGACGGCAACCTGATCGGCGGCATACAATGAACTCCATGCGCGCCCGCGACTTCGCCAAGCTTCTTTTACTTACGCCGCTGCTCGCCTCAAGCTGGGCTCAGCTGCCTCAGCCTACGCCCATCCCCCGGACTCCCGCCGTTAAACCTCAAAGCAGCTCCATTACGGTCGCCGATCTGCTCTCGAACAAAAAAGAGTCCTATATCGGCTCTCCCATCACTTTGCGGGATGTCCAGATTACCGGCAAGGCCAGCAAGCAAGCCGTCTGGGTGGGCACCGCAGGGCAGCAGATCCTCGTCACCATACCTGCCACCGTTCATGCGATTGACTCCGCCGGAAATCGCGTCGAACTCGCCCGCGGAGACACGATTCGCCTTTCCGGGGTCGTCCAGAGAGCGCCCCTCGCCCACCTGCTTCAACTGGGATGGGGCCTGGGCCGCGATCAGGCCGCATCTGCCGAAGGCGCGGGGGTTATTCTCAATGCTCTGAAAATCGAAGTATCTCCAGCCCCAAGCCGTTAAGCGGCGTCAGCTTGAGCAAAAACCACTGGTATAATCGTTGTCAGGAAGAAACAGGATCAAAGCTGACCCGATGCCCGGGTCTTTGTAAACCGATTCCCTGAGCTTGACCCGATCCCATGAAAGACTTGCACTCCTCCTCGAAAAAATCCGGACGCCTTGCTACGCCGAAGAGCAGCGAGACCAGGGTAAAGATTCGCTCCACCACCGTCCTCTCCGTACGCCGCGACGGAAAA
>DASZRZ010000188.1:0-2770 GCA_035548935.1 Terriglobales bacterium | reverse complement strand
AGCAGGTCCGGACGATGGGGGAGAAGTGAGCACCGATCCAGCACCGCCTAACGCGCCGCCCAGGGCGGCGTCGGGAGCCGTGCCGTGAAGGATGTTCCGCTCCAGGTTGTGACAACTGACGTCTGGATTGGGACGCCAGTTAAAAGCAGGGTTCTCCAGCGCTGGCGCGGCCTGCATGGTGGTCCAGGCGCCAACTGCGGCTCCCAGCAAAGCGGCAATCAGCTCGCCCAATTGAATTCCGGGGATGGAAGGAAGTCCGCCGCCGCCCATCATCGGAGGCGCCGCAATGAGACCCGGGGGCACACTGCCAGTCCCCGCCGGAGAGTAGGGAATTCCCACGACATTCCCCGGCGCTGCACCCGCCGCATTGACAACCATGGGCGGAGCCGAGACTACGTCGCCCGGAAAATCAAGTGGAAGATCCTCGCTGCCGGGTGGGATATCGAGCGGCCTCCACGGATCCACCGAAATCTCGGGACCATCCTCAAACGGAGGAATCCAGCAGCCAGGAGGCTCCGGCGGACGGCCAAAAGGTCGAAAGGGATGAGCTGCTGCGGCACCCGAAGCAGCCGCACCAGCTACGTTGGCAAGCGGCGGCATGGGCGGAGCCATAACTGCCGGAGCGGGAGAACCTGCCCAGGGTGAAGCCGCGGGACGCGAGGGAGATGTCCCTGCCGGCTTCGAGACCGGCGGTCGCGCGGAGGCTTGTGACCCACTTCCAGCCCTGGTCGTCGATGCCGTAGCGCCCGCTGCCGGAATAGCAGGACGAACTTGTCCACCGGGCTGTGGACGAACTTGCGGACTCGTGCCCTCTTTTATACCGGCATCGCCTGTTCTTGCATCCCCGCGAGTCCGTGGTCCGGAGGTGGTTGTCTGCCCTCCGTTTCCGGACTGGGGGTGCCCGGCATCGAGCAACGAACTCTCGTTCGAAGGGCGGACCCCTGCCGATGATTCCGGGCGAACCGTTTCGGTGCCCTGCCCCGGTCGAACGTTCTGCTGGTTTGCTCCCCGCCACGCGGCAGGAGGGCCTTGCGCAGGTGGATTCTGGCCAGGAAGGTTCTGGCCAGTTCGGCTCGCGGGTAGCGGTGTGGTGTTCTCCCACGAATTCCCTGCTCCCCAGGCGTCCTGCGTGCCGGAAGCTGGCAACGAATTTTCGTCCTGATTCTCGAGTTCGTTGCTGGTCAAATCGCCGCGGACAGGCTCGCCCCAGCCTGCGGGCTCAGTCTGCGCATCGCCTCCGGCAAAAGGGTTGGCAGATGCCGCTTGCGGCGCGGTCTGGCCGGGTGCATAGCGGCGAACTCCACCGCCTTCCGATGGCGGCTGGCCGCGCATCCAGCTGTCGGCCGCATCCTGCAATACGGGGATTCGCGAGGCAGCATCGCTTTGCGAATAAGGACCTTCATAAAACTCGAAACCGTCCCCCGGCTCCAGGTTGGAAGAGAGATACTCGCGGCTGCCATCAGCCCTGCGGCGGACAAAGATGTTCCAAGGGGTCTGAGGATCGAAGCGGGCGCCATCCGCGCTGGCCGCGGCGCGCTGGTAGTAAATCTTCCTCAACACCTTGCCGGTCGCCGCGCGAGTTACTCGCGACATCAAGCCGGGGAGTATCCCCATGGTCATGGGCGAGGAGTAGGCGACGATGTACCCAAGAATGGAGCCCCAATAATTCATGCTGGTACGGCCAGCTTGAGCTCCATAAATGTCATTCCAGAAGAGCTTCTGGATGATGTCCCCTACTCCAAACACCGCGCCACAGATAATTCCAAGAAAAGGATTGAAGCCGGAGATGAGACCCAGCAGCGGATAAATCAGACCATCGGTTCCGATGTGCCCAAGATTGGTGGGCTTCAGCCCTCTCCAGAAGACGAGCACCAGGGAAGAAGCAAGCAGCACGGGACTGCGCTGGGTAAGGGACTCGATCTCCAGCAGCCACTCGGCTTTTTTCAGGAAAGGAAAGGTCCGCAAGGTCCAGCGGCAGAAATCGATCAGAGGCGCTGTAATGCTCTGCGAGACACTCACAACCTCGGGCCAGAAAGGCAGCTTGCGAACTGCCTCACCCACGGCAAGCTGTGCCTTGGCAAACATCAGGGTCAAACGCGTGACCAATGACGGCTGCGAGCTCATGGTTCTGGCAACCTCGCAATGCGTCTGCCGAAGCGGCGGGACAACTTTACGGGACAATGGCCGCAAAACCCGAAGCTGCGGAGGTCCAGCGCAGCCGCACTTTCTGACGGGTGCATCAGGCAATCTGTGTTGCGGCAGTGCTTAATGCCTTCCAGGTGGCCGATCTCGTGAGCAATCGCATTCCCGACCCGGCGGCGAAGCTGGTCAGCGTTGCAGTTCTGCTTCAAAAAAAACGTAGAGACTATTACGGAATCAGTTCTGGAATCGGCGAAACCAAAAAGCGAAGAGCATTCCGCGAGAAACAGGTCGCGGTCCGTAAGGATCAGCAGGCGCTCGCTCCCCTGGCGCACCTTCCGGCCCAGCTCCATAAGAACCCGCACGGAAACCCGCGCCCCTGGTGCGACTCCATCCAAAGGAAGGTGCCGGGCGGGAACGGGCAGGGGCAAAAGTCCGCTTGCAGGCATGCCGCCGACGACCAGTACGCGGCCAATGCCGCGCGGCGGGAATCCGAGGCTCGGCGTGTCGGAACTCATTTTTGCGGTGCCTGCGCCCGAAGCAGCAGAATAAATTCACTTCCGGGCGCAAAAGAAACGTCGGCGCCTTCCGTGGCAACCTGGATAAAAATCAATGAAGCGGCCGCGCCTAC
>DASZRZ010000187.1:0-4346 GCA_035548935.1 Terriglobales bacterium | reverse complement strand
TGGGGCAATGAGATCGTGTGGAACGACAGGGTGACCGCCGCGGGGCGGCATATGGACGACAAGGGCCGGGTCTGGGTGCATGCTCAGACACGCAAAGACCAGCCGGCGTATTGCAGGGAAGGATCGAACAATCCGTTTGCGAAAAATTTCCCGATGCCAGCGAACCTGGTGGCTCGCGGCAACGTAAGCTACGATCCCAAGACCAAGAAGTTCGACTGGATCGATACCTGTCTGCCATCCGGACACGAAGCCTTCGATACCGATAAGGACCGGACCCTGTATTTTTCGAGCAACAACGGTGTTCGAGGGATCGGAGCCATCGGCTGGAGCAAGACGCGCCTTTTCGATGAAACCCACGATTCGGAAAAGGTGCATGGATGGTGCCCTGTAATCATTGATTACAACGGCGACGGAAAAATCGGTGCTTACACCAGGCCCAATGAACCAGCGGATCCGGCTCTGGACATGGCGGTCCCGGGCGCAAGCGGTTATGGTATCGATGTCAGTCCCATTGATCACACCATCTGGTATGCCGGTGGAGTGGCCTCAAGCTCAACCGAGGTGCCGGGTAAGATCATCCATGTAATGTTGGGTTCGAACCCGCCGGAAACCTGCATCTCGGAGGTTTTCGAGCCACCGTTTAACAATCCCAAGCGTCCGGGAGTGGAAGCGTTCTCCACACTGGGAATCACCATTGATAGCAAGGGTCTGGTATGGGCGGCTCTGGCCGGAAGCAATGATCTGGCGAGCTTTGATCGCAGCAAGTGCAAGGGTCCGATGAACGGTCCGAAGGCAACCGGCCAGCACTGTCCCGAGGGATGGACGCTGTATCCGGTGCCGGGCCCGTACTTCAAGGGAACCAAGCTTCTTGCGGACTCCTTCTATCACAATTGGGTGGATCGCTTCGGTACACTGGGACTGGGCAACGACGTACCGATCGTGACCGGAACCGGTTCTGATTCGCTAATTGCGTTCCTGCCGCAGACGAAGAAATTTATTACGATGCGTCTGCCGTATCCCATGGGCTTCTACATGAGAGGCATGGACGGGCGTATTGACGATCCCAAGGCAGGATGGAAGGGCCGCGGGGTCTGGACCTCGAATCAGGAGAGGGTAATCTGGCACCTGGAAACCGGTAAGGGAAGCCGCAGCTTTGTGGCTCACTTCCAGGTACGGCCCAATCCGTTAGCCAAGTAAACAGGTGTGAGGAGATGATGAGGATGTGGTATTGCGTTCGCCGCAGGATGGCGGCAGCGATGCTGCTGCTGTCCCTGGGTCTGGTAAGCGTGTCTGCGCGCGCGCAGATGGATCTTTCGGGACAATGGGGCCAGAAGATGCACGAGGATGAGCCCGAGCGCGTGGGCGGCCCCGATATTGGAGACTACTCAGGACTGCCCGTCAACGACGCGGCGCGCCGCAAGGCCGATTCGTGGGATGCGCAGAAATGGGAGATGGTCGACCATGAGTGCGAACCGCATCCAGCGGACTACGGTCCGCGCGGACCGGGAGACATCCGCATCATGCCGGAGATCGATCATTTCACGCAGCGGCTGCTTTCGTGGCGCACCACGCTGCGTTTCATGCTTCAGCGGAGAGCGATTTACATGGACGGGCGCGCGCATCCCTCGAAGAATGCGGCGCACACCTGGCAAGGGTTCTCGACCGCGGAGTGGGAGGCGGACATGCTTAAGGTCACGACCACCCACCTGAAGGAAGGCTGGATACGGCGGAACGGAATCCCCCGCAGTGAGGATGCGCTGCTGACGGAGTACTTCATCCGCCACGATAACTTCCTAACGCTGGTGAGCGATGTGGAAGACCCGGCCTACATGACGGAGCCGCTGGTGCGGACTTCGAACTGGATTCTGGCTTTGGGCGACCGGCTGCTGCCCAACTATTGCCTGCCGAGCATCCATGTGTCCCACCCGAAGGGCTGGGTGGCGCACTGGTATCCCGGGGAGAACAAGTGGTTGGATGAGTTCGCGGTGAAATATGAGATCCCCATCGAGGCGGTGCGGGGCGGAGCGGAGACAATGTACCCCGAGTACCAGGAGAAGCTGGCAAAGATGCCAAGGCCGAAGCCCGCTAAACCGGAAAGCGCAGAGAAATATAAATGAGCGGAAATGGGTGGTTGTACGCAGCTTCCCGGCGCCTTCTGTTCGCGCTGCTGATTGGCATTCCGGCAGTTACGGCGGGGTTCGCATGGGCACAACAGAGCACGATAGATTCCGCGCCGGTTGGCGGCCGCGAGTCCTGGACCATGAATGGCTTTGAGGTGCTTCATGTACAGGGCGACGTGTACATGATCTCGGGCGATGGCGGAAATATTGCAGTTCAGGTCGGCGAGAACGTCATCGTGGTCGATAGCGGCATCGAGAGCAAGAGTAAGGATCTGCTGGCCGTGATCGAGAAGCTGACCTCGAAGCATATCCTTTTTGTAATCAATACCAGCGACGATACGGACCACTACGGCGGCAATGAAACGCTGTCGAAGGCGGGCTGGGCGCTGCCGGATGCGGGCTTGAATCCGCTGCGGCAGGATACGCAAGGGGCCCTGGCCATGGGAGCATCGATTCTCGCGCACAACAACATCGCGGCGCGGATGAGCGAAACTCATGGGAAGGAACCTCCAATCCGCTCGGGCTTGCAGCCCACCGATACCTACGACAACGAAGACTGGAAGATTTACAACGGTGAGGCGGTTTTTCTGAACCATGCGACCGCCCACACCGATGGCGATACCTTCGTGTTGTTCCGCAAGTCGGACGTGGTGTGCGCGGGCGATATTTTTACGCTGGAGAGCTACCCGGTACTCAGGGAAGAGAAGGGCAGCAGCATCAATGGAACCATCGATGCCCTGAACCGCATCATCGACATTATGGTGGCGATGCAGGGAGAAGAGGGTGGCAGCTACGTGATTCCGGGCCATGGTCACATCGGCGATCGGAACGACGTGGTGAACTACAGGGACATGGTGACGATTATCCGCGACCGTATCGACCACTTGATCAAGAAGGGGATGACGCTGGAGCAGGTGCAGGCTGCAAAGCCTACGCTGGACTATGATCCGCTGTTTGCCGGAAAGAGCACGTCGTGGACAAAAGAGAATTTTGTGGAAGCCGTTTACCGCGATCTGAGCAAGAGTGCGAAGTCCCAAGGCAAGGCGAGCGGAGGCGGACAATGAGCGTTCGGGACCTGTTGAAATTTTCCGTGCGGGGTTTTACCGCGGTTGGCATGCTTTGCTTCGCCATGAGCGCAGGCAACAATGCCGCTGCTCAGACCCCAGCCGCTGGGACCCCTGCAGCCGGTGCTCCTGCCGCGTCTCAGCCTGCCGCTCCCCCAACCGCGAAGGCGCAGGCGTTGATCGACGTGACCGGCTATTGGGTGTCGATCATCAACGAGGATTGGCGCTGGCGCATGATTACTCCCGCCAAGGGAGATTTTTCGAGCATTCCCCTGACCGCCGAGGGACGCCGTGTAGCGAACAGCTGGGATGCGGCCAAAGACGAGAAGGAAGGCAACCAGTGCCGCGCCTATGGCGCAGCAGGAATTATGCGGCTGCCTGCGCGCCTGCATATTACCTGGGCGGAAGACAATGTATTGCGGATGGATATCGACGCGGGTAAGCAGACCCGCCTCTTCAATTTCGCAGGCGCGAAGGCCCCAAAAGCCGCAAAAGGGAAGAGTGGCGAGCTACAGTGGCAGGGTGAATCCGCCGCCACCTGGTACAAGCAGGTTCAGCGCGCAGGATCGGCCCGCTTCTCACGAGGCGCAATTCCGGGAAAGGGCGGAAGCCTGAAGGTAATAACCACCCGCATGCGGGCCGGATATCTGCGTAAGAATGGCGTTCCCTACAGCCAGAATGCGGTGCTCACCGAGTACTACGACCGCTATGACCGTGATGGCAGATCGTACCTGATTCTGACCTCGGTTGTGGACGATCCGTTGTATCTCGACGGCACGTTTATTACCAGCGAGCAGTTCAAGCGGGAACCCGACAACTCGAAATGGAATCCTTCGCCGTGCCGTCCGCTTTGGCCGCTGGCGTTAACGGTGCTGCCAGAGTAACGGGCTTTCAGAGTAGAGACGCCGCGCTTCAAAACCTAGCTTAATTTTCCCATCAGCCCCGGGCCTTTCGCACTGGTAAGAATCAGGCGAGCGGCCCGGGGTTTTTCAGGTAGCGATCAACGATTGCGTCGGCGGTTCTGAGCGTAAGCGCAAGAATGGTGGATGTGGGATTGGCCGAGCCTTGCTGAGGGAATGACGAAGCTCCCAACACAAAGAGATTGGGATACTGCCAGTGCTGCAAATAGGGGTTGAGCACGCCCTTGTCGGGGGAGGGCGCC
>DASZRZ010000186.1:0-8400 GCA_035548935.1 Terriglobales bacterium | reverse complement strand
CTTTCGGCGCCACCCCCTCAAGATGGTGTGTCTGCCAATTCCACCACTTCCGCACTTTGCCGGGGGATCATTACCTCGGATTGCAATACAAGACCGCGGCACTAATCAAGAGGCAGGAAGATTATAGCAAACCAAGTTCAGCCGGGTATCTGCCCAGGAACCTACCATTTAACGATCTTCTCAAACGACTGCGGGTCGAGGCTGGCGCCCCCCACCAGGGCTCCGTCAATCTCTTCCTCGGATATCAACGAGGTGGCGTTTTCCGGCTTGACGCTGCCGCCATAAAGGATGCGCAAAGCCTGGGCGATCTCGCGGCCCAGGGCGTTGGCCGCTTCGCCACGGATGATGCGGTGCGCCTCCGCCGCCAGTTTTGGCGTGGCGGTTTTTCCGGTCCCGATCGCCCACACCGGTTCGTAAGCGATCACCAGCTTTGCGGCGCTTTCGCCGGAGATGCCGCGCAACGCGACGCTGCACTGCCGCCGTAAAATGTCCCCGGTAAGCCCGGCCTCACGCTCCTGCAAAACCTCGCCCACACAGACAATTGGCACAAGGCCGCGGTCGAGGGCAGCCTTCAACTTCAGGTTCACGGTGTCATCGGTTTCACCAAAGAACTGCCGCCTCTCGGAGTGTCCGATGATCACATGAGAGCATCCCCCCGCTACCAGCATCTCCGCTGAGATTTCGCCGGTGAAAGCGCCCTCCTTTTCCCAATGGAGGTCCTGGCCACCCACACCCACCAACGATCCTTTTGCCGCCTCAACCAACGCCGCAATCGAGACGAAAGGAGGGCAGATTACAATCTCGTCCCGCACATGCTCCCACACTCTGGGCAGAAAACCTGCCATGAACTCCGCAGTCTGCGCGGGAGTCTTATACATCTTCCAGTTTCCGGCAATCAGCTTTTTGCGGTGCATGATTTTGGACTTAACTCTTATTGCTCAGCGCTTCCACACCCGGCAGCTTGCGTCCCTCTAGAAACTCCAGCGACGCTCCCCCACCAGTGGAGATGTGAGAAATCTGGTCTTCAACCCCGGCGGACTTTACCGCCGCCACGCTATCGCCACCGCCTACGATGGAAGTTGCCGACGCATTGGCTGCAATCGCCTGCGCGATTTTGCGCGTTCCCTTTGCGAAGGGAGGCAGCTCGAAGACGCCCATGGGGCCATTCCACAGAATTGTCTTTGCCCTGGCGATTTCTTCGCAGAACAGCTCGATGCTCTCCGGACCAATGTCGAGCGCCATCTGATCGGCGGGGATGGCCTGACCCTTGCTTACGTTTTTAGTGACGGCATCCGCCGATACTTTAGCGGCAGTAACGTGGTCGACAGGAAGCAGAAACCGGACGCCTTTCTGCCCGGCCTGCTTCAGAAGGTCTCGCGCCAGTTCGATTTTGTCCTGTTCGAGGAGGGATTTGCCGATCTCCTGCCCCTGGGCCTTGAGGAAGGTATAGGCCATTCCGCCTCCAATGAGGAGCGCGTCCACTTTGCCGATCAGGTTCTGAATGACTCCGATCTTGTCGCTCACCTTGGCTCCGCCAAGAATGGCGATGAAGGGATGGTCGGGATTTTCCAGAGCGCGGCCCAGGTATTCCAGCTCCTTTTCCATGAGCAGACCGGCGGCCGATTTTTTTACAAATTTCGTGATTCCCACGGTTGAGGCGTGCGCCCGGTGAGCCGTGCCAAAGGCGTCGTTTACATAAAAGTCGGCGAGCCTGGCCAGTTGCCGGGCAAAGTTGCCGTCGTTGGCTTCCTCTTCGGGATGGAAGCGCAGATTCTCCAGCAGCAGGCTCTGGCCCTGTTCCAGCTTCTCGGACATCTCCTCGGCTTGATCGCCCACGCAATCGGTGCAGAAGCCCACGTTTTCATCGCGCTCCAGCTTGTCGTCCAACAACATGCGCAACCGCTCCGCCACCGGGCGCAGGCTCATCACCGGATTGGGCTTGCCCTTGGGGCGGCCCAAGTGGGATGCCAGAATGAGCCGTGCTCCGTGACGCAGCGCGTATTCAATGGTGGGCAGGGTTTCGCGAATGCGGGTGTCGTCGGTTATAAATCCCCGCTCATCGAGGGGAACGTTAAAGTCCACGCGCAGGAATATCCGGCTTCCCTTGAGAGGCAGGTCGCGAATTGAGAGCTTGGTCATCGTTCTTGCCTGCTATTAGCCTTGCCCGATCTATCAGCTCAGTCCGTTACAGGCCTTTTTTCCCGATGTATTTGATGAGGTCGCGCACGCGGCAGGAGTATCCCCACTCATTGTCGTACCAGGAGATGACCTTTACACAGTTTCCGGCGACAACGCGGGTCATGGGAGCGTCCACGATGGAGGAGCGTGAGTCTCCGCGATAATCCGCCGAGACCAGTTCCTTCTCTTCAAATCCAAGGTAGCCCGCCAGCGGCCCGGATGCGGCTGCACTCTTCAGCGCGGCGTTGACCTCTTCCACCGAGGTCTTCTTTTCAACAAAGGCTACGAGATCGACGACCGAGACGTTCGGGGTGGGTACGCGCATGGCGAAGCCATCGAGCTTGCCCTTAAGCTCCGGAATCACCAGGTGAAGAGCTTTGGCCGCACCGGTCGAGGTCGGAATCATGTTAATGGCCGCTGCACGTGCGCGGCGCAGGTCTTTGTGCGGGAAGTCCAGAATGACCTGATCGTTGGTATACGAGTGAATGGTGGTCATGGTTCCGCTTACGATCTTGAAGTTGTCATTGACCACTTTGGAGATGGGTGCCAGACAGTTCGTGGTGCAGGAGGCATTGGAGATGATGTTGTGCTTGGCGGGATCGTATTTGTCTTCATTGACCCCGAGTACCACGGTGAAGTCTTCGTCCTTGGCGGGTGCAGAGATGATGACTTTCTTGACCGGACCGCGCATGTGCTTGCGGGCATCTTCCGCGTTGGTAAAGCGTCCCGTTGACTCGACGACAACCTGTACGCCTACGGATTCCCAGTTAATCTTCGCAGGATCCTTCTCGGCAAAGACTCGAATGGTGCGTCCATCGACCTTTATGCTGTCAGCCGTGGCGCTGACATCGTTGTGGAGATTGCCAAGAATGGAGTCGTATTTCAGCAGATGAGCCAGGGTTGCCGGATCGGTAAGATCGTTGACTGCGATGATCTCCAGTTCGCTTTCCTTCAGCGCGGTTCGCAATACATTGCGGCCAATTCGGCCAAATCCGTTGATGCCCACCTTAATCGCCATCTTGCCTCCGTGTTTTCCTGACGCTCTTGGAATCAGACGTGCCACCCTGCCCGGTTGCCGGACCCGCCCCGTCCGCTATGCAACCATAACGGGAGAAGAAGTGCCCGGCAAAGCTGAAAATCCTATCATCCGGATTTGAGCTACACAAAGCAAACTCCCGGTATCGAAAGTAACCGCCCGTCGTCAAGGGATCGTACGCGGTCTTTCGCGGCTCGGTCCATCCGGCAGGAACATCATTGGATGCTGGATTTGGCGCGGGACTCGCGAGAAGTTTCAACCGGAAACCGTTTCGGGGGTAAGATGCTTTCCCGGAGAGTGCCTTATGACGGATTTCCTGCGGCAGGCCCAGCTTTCGCGGCGCGAACTTCTGGCTCTAATGGCAGCCGCTGGCGGGGCAATGCTTGTCCCGGAATGGCTCATTGCCGGCGACCTGGATCCTCGCGTCTCACATATTGTCAGCAGCACCATTACCGTGGACCTGCACAGCCACGTGCCGATTACCTACATCCGCGAAGGCCAGCCTCCGGCTCCGGATGTTGCCGGGCCCTCCAGCGACTCCAACTTTGCCGCCGAGATGCACCGCGCCGGACTGTCCGCTCTCTGCTATACCTACGCCGTCGATCATGCGGCCAATACCAGGCCGGGCGAGTATTACAAGCTCCACATGCAGGCCCTCGATGAGGAAGACCGCCTGTTTGCGCAGCATAAAGTGAGCCGGGCGCTCAATCTCAAAGACCTGCAGGGCGCACACAAGAAGGGTGAGCCCGCCATGATTCTGACCTGCGAGGGTGCCCAGTTTCTGGAAGGAAAACTCAACCGCGTAGAAGAAGCCTACCGCCACGGCCTGCGGGTCATGCAGATTGTGCATCACGATCACGACAAGGTCGCGCCGCTCGGCGATATTCAATCTCCTGCTAATGAATTTGGCGGACTGACGCCCTTTGGGGCCGAGGTGGTCAGGGAGTGCAACCGGCTCCATATCGTCCTGGATTTGGCCCACGCGGCGTTTTCCACGGTTAAGGGCGTGCTCAAGGCCACCACGCAACCCATCACCATTACCCATACCGCGCTCGATACGCCCCTGGGCCGCGCCGGGCAATCGGAATCCATGTTGCAGCGACTGGTCACCCGCGAACATGCGAAGGCCGTGGCCGATGCAGGCGGAATCATCGGAGTCTGGAAGAGCTTCAAGACCCTCGAAAACCTTGTCACCGGCATTAAAGAAATGGCGGATGTTGTTGACGTCGATCACCTCGGTATAGGAACCGATACTTTTGTCAGCCAGCCCGCGTCGATGGCCAGGAGAAGGGAACTGGTCAACGATGTCTGGCCGGACCACCCCGGCGGATTTGTCTACAAGGTCGCAAACGAGATGCTGCGGCAGGGGTTTACCCCGGCTGAGACCAGCAAGGTGATCGGTGGAAACTTCTGCCGCTACTTTGGAAAATTAACGGCAGGTTAAAGAATAAGGTAAGCCGTATTGGAACTGACGGGTGGGTGAATCATTCCATTCTCCCCGAAGGGTCCTGCCGCTCGGGCTAATGCGTCATTGCGTATAACACGTAGTTGATTCCCAGCCGCAGGGCAAAAGCCGAAAACTTGCCGGGATACTCGGGATCGTCGGCGAACTCCAGTCCATCTCCCAAATCCATATTGAAGCAAATCGCTACCTGGATTCTGCCTTTATCGTCGAGCACGGCGCGCCAGTGGGGAACAATGCCGTCTTTTTCATATCCCGGACCGTTCACTACATTTTCGCCCGGCACCTGTAATCGCTCATTCAGATCATAAACGGTGTGGAAGATGGGGTCGTTATCCTGCAATTCCACGAACTTCGCGTTGGGAAGAATGCGCAATATTCCGCTGGCAAAGCGCGCCCAGTCACGCTCTCCGTGGAAGTCATCGACCATGAGAAAGCCGCCGCGCTCGAAAAATTTCCGCAGGCGGAGAACATGCTCGTCCGTCAGGTCCCAATCGCCGACGGAAACCGCATAGAGCCATGGCCATTCAAAAAGTTCGTCGCTGTCGATATCCACGATCTCTTCGACCGACCGGGCGTGGACGCGCGTAAGACGCCGCAGGCCCTGCATGAAAATGCGTTCCGTCTTGTTGGAATCGATGCCCCAGCGGTAATAACGGGAGAAGTATCCGTCCATGTGCGAGCGGTAGCGCAGGCGGGCAAAGGCGAATTCGGTTTTCTCGTAGGCACCCGGAGGATCGTTGGCCACGTCCTGCATCTCGTGTTCGTATCTCTCCCAGCGCCGGTGACCGGCCTGTGCCCCCATCAGCACCGCCGTGAGCGTGAGTGCCAATACTGCCGCCGCCAGAAGCCGCTTCGCGGTCATACCGTTGCATTCTACAGCCAGCGCGGGGGGAATTGTGCGCCGGTGATTGTGCGAGAGAGCAGCATGCGTATGACGTGGGAACCCAAATCGCACCGGGAGGAACTCCGTCCTGCATTGCTCCCGGCACAAGGTTGTGTTAAAAGCGCAGGATGGCACGATGGCAACGAGGCCGGCCAAGACCGGCAGGGCAAACGAATACTCCAAACAAACCCGCAGAGGGTGTGCTGCAGCCGATCTATCCTGATATGCAGGAGCGCTCGCAGCCCGTACCCCATGAATCCGCGCATCCGGAGGCGGCCCCGGCGCCAGCTTCCGAGGGTTCGCAGGACCCGTCTTCCCCGGCTCGCAGACGGCGCCGTCGCGGAGGTCGCGGTTCAGGGCAATCAAGAGGGCCGCGTCCGGCTATGCAGAACCCCTCCGCCGAGTCACCGGCTTCAGGCTCTGATTTCGACGGGAACCGTTCTTACAGCGAGGCCTCGGACTTTAATTCCCCCGATATTGCTTCCATTCACTCTGGGAGTGAAGCCCCTGGGGAAGCCGCTGCCGAACCTGTTGCCTCTTCAGGGCAACAGCGCGGGCGCGGAGGCCGTGGAAGCCGCCGCCGTGGCCGTGGCAGGGGACAAGGCGTCCGCTCTCCTCAGGCAGCTCCGCTTGAGCCCGGCTATCCGCCGGAGCGCTATTCGCGTCCGGTGAGAGAAGCCGCTCCGGATGTGCCCTCCGCTGGCTCGACCCTTGCTCCTGCGGCGCCTCCGCGAAAAGCTCGCGGTGTCGTGGTCCTTACCATTGGGCTGCCCGGTTCGGGCAAGAGCAGCTGGTTCAAGCGGCGTGGCGTTACCCCTCTTTCGAGCGACATGCTGCGCACGCTGCTGTTCGAGAACATTACCGAACAGCGTTATCAGGATTTGGTCTTTTCCACGCTGCGGTCCCTGTTGCGAGCCCGGCTCATCGCCGGAATGCCCTGGAACTATATTGACGCCACCAACCTTTCGCCCAAGGAGCGTCACGGCTGGATCAAAATGGCCCGTGAGTTCGGCTATGAGGTTCACGCCGTATTCTTCAACGTTACCCTGGAAGTCTGCATGGAGCGTAACCTGCGGCGCGCCCGCATCGTGCCCGAGGATGTTATGCGGCGCATGTCCGCTAAGCTTCGCCCTCCCACCTTCGACGAGGGGTTTTCCAAAATCATCATGGTCAAGGTGAAACGGGCGTTGCCGGAAGGCGGAGCCCTGGCCGGGGAACTCGCCGGGGGAGATGCCGAAGTTGATCCTGAAGATCATCACGACGGTCAGCACGAGGATCAGCCGGAGGAGCCAGAAGTAAACGGATATTGAGCCCAGCGGCAATCGTAGGGGTTGACGATTCGTTTTGCTGTCGATTCTTTATAACGAAAAGCCCGGGGTGGATTTTTATTCTCCCCGGGCTGTTCTTCTATACAGGCTCCGATGTATGCTCCCCATGCCAAAAGCAGTATGAGGGGAACGCACATGCATTTGCGCTATCAAGTCGCGACCCTGGCATTCACTGCCTTTCTTTTTCTCCTCCCGCTGCAGGTTTGGGCGGAAGCCCCCTCGGGCGAGTTTAAAGTCAGCCAGGTAATTCCCCTGGGCGGCGAGGGTGGCTGGGATTACCTCACGGTGGACTCCAAGGCACGCCGCGTCTTCATCTCGCGGGGGACGCACGTTATGGTGGTCGATGCCATCTCCGGTGCGCTCGTGGCGGACATACCCAACACTCCCGGAGTTCACGGCATTGCGGTTGTGCCCGGCCTGAACCGCGCCTATATCACCAAGGGAAACGTGGACGAGGTTGCAATTGTTGACCTCAAGGATTTCCACGTCATCGGGAACACCAAAACCGGTGCCAATCCAGATGCGATCCTCTACGATCCGGCTTCCAAGCGGGTATTTTCCTTCAACGGACGGGGCAACAATGTCACCGCTATTGAAGCGAAGGAAGGCACCGTGGCCGGCACGATTGCCCTGAACGGTAAACCTGAGTTTGCCGTGGCCGACGGCAAGGGACAGCTTTTTGTAAACCTGGAAAATACCGCGGAGATTGTGGTCATCGACTCCAAAAAACTTGAGCCTATCCGGCGGATTCCGCTCGCTCCCTGCGAATCTCCCACCGGGCTAGCCCTCGATGGCCGTCACCGGCGGCTGTTTACCGTGTGCCGTAGCAAGGTTATGGGTGTGGTCGATCCCGATCATTCCCGTGTGGTTTCCACTCTTCCCATAGGTGAGGGAACCGATGCCGCAGCCTTTGACCCTGAACTGCAACTGGCTTTTTCTTCTAACGGGCGTAGCGGAGACCTCACCATCGTGCACGAGGATTCCCCCGTTCAGTTCAAGGTTGTGCAGACCCTCTCCACGGCAATGGGTGCGCGCACCATGGCCCTCGACGCCGCTACACACACCCTGTATCTGGTAACCGCCGATATGCAACCACCACCACCCGATCAGCCACGCGGCAGACCAGTCCCGGTTCCCGGCACGTTCCGGCTGCTGATTGTTAAGCAATAAGAACTGGGAGCATGGGAGGTACGCTCCCGCCATGGGTGTGCAAGCCTTAATTTGATACTTTAACTATAAGATCACAAACTATTTACAGCTATTGGTTTAAGAAGACTGTGCTATCTCTCACTTGGCCGCAGCCATCCGCGCCTTGACCTCCTGCTGGAAGTACCTGAGGGTTCGATCCAGGCCCTCTTCAAGCGAGATTTTAGGCTCCCAGCCGAACAGGCTCCGGGCCTTGGTAATATCCGGACGCCTCTGCTTGGGATCATCCACCGGCAGCGGTTCGAAGATGATCGGCACATCGGCCCCTGTGAGGGCCTTGATGCGCTCGGCAAATTCCATGATC
>DASZRZ010000185.1:0-13648 GCA_035548935.1 Terriglobales bacterium | reverse complement strand
ACAGACGACATCCTGCGTATGCTGCTGGAGTCGAGGCCAGCGCCCCGCGGAGAGTGATGGTCGAAGGCGGTGCTGTTGAGCGTCGCAGGTTTGCGGGTGAAGGATTTCCATGCTGGAGCGATTTTTAAATCCGATGGTGCTGGCCTCCATTTCGGGGCTGGACCTGGTTGCGAAGACCGTGGTGGACGGTTTTGTCGCGGGCCTGCACCGGTCGCCGGATTTCGGCTTCAGTCAGGAGTTTGCGGAATATCGCGTGTACACCCCGGGCGATGACCTGCGGCATGTGGACTGGAACGTGTTTGCGCGCACGGAGCGGGCGTACTTGAAGCGGTACCGGGGCGAGACGAATACGCAGCTGACGTTGTTGCTGGATGCCAGCGCGTCGATGGGATTTAAGGGCGGGGGTTTCAAAGACGGAGGGCTCAAGGGCGGAGGCTCCGACGGAGTGAGCAAGATCGACTATGCCAGATTTCTGGCGGCTTCGATCTGTTATCTGGCGCACCAGCAGCGGGATGCCGCTGGTTTGATCGTGTTTGATGATGAGGTCCGCAGCTACGTTCCACCTTCGACGCGGCAGGGGCAGCTGCCAAGGCTGCTGCATAGCCTGGAGGGCGCGGAGCCGAAGGCGCGCACGGCGTTCGCCAAGCCCTTCCATCATTTCCAGAGTTTGATGAAGCGCCGCGGGATCGTAATGGTGATTTCAGATTTTTATGAGCAGCCGGAGATCGTTATCCGCACGATCGAGCCCCTGCGATTTCACGGCAACGATGTTGTGCTCTTTCACGTGCTGGACGCGCAGGAGATCGAACCGAAGTTGAATGAGCCGCTGCTGCTTGTGGATATGGAGACGAACGCGACGGTGGAGGTTTCTCCCGAATACACGCGCACGGAGTACCGGGAAAAGATGAAGGCGCATATCGAGGCCCTTGGTTCCAAGGCGCGGGCGGCAGGAATGGACTATTTCCTGACGCGCACGGACCGTCCGCTCGACGAGGCCATGCGGGAGTACTTCCATGTCCGGCAGAGGAGGATGTAGGTGGGCTTTTTGTCTCCATGGTTTCTGGCGGGGGCGGCGGCGGTGGGGCTGCCGGTATGGCTGCACCTGCTGCGGAGGCATCGCAGTGAGCCGCTTCGCTTCAGCTCGATCATGCTGTTTGAGCCGCGGACGCAAAGCTCCATACAGCATCGCAGGCTGCAACACCTGCTTCTTTTTGCCTTACGCGTAGCACTGTTACTGATGCTGGCGCTGGCGTTTGCCAGTCCCTTCATTCAGCGGGACCGCGCCGCGGCGGCGCAGGGACACAGGCTCCATCTCCTGGTAGTGGATCGTTCCTTCAGCATGCGGGCCTCCACAAAGGGCGCAGGGGGCACGAACCTTCTCGGCAGGTCGAAGCAGGAGGCGCTGAGTGCCATTTCGTCGATGAAATCCGGCGATCTGGGGCAGGTGGTGGAGCTGGAGAGCCATGTGCGGATTCTTACCCAGCCGGTGAGCGAAGCGAGCGAGCTGCGGGCGGCGGTGCAGGGCATTGAGCCGGGAGATTCCCGCGCTTCTTTCGGTGAACTGGCGCAATCGGTGCGGTCGATCGCGCAGTCGTCGCGAATTCCGGTTGTGCTGCACCTGTTCAGCGACATGCAGCGCACGGCAATGCCTGCGGCCTTCAGCGACATGCGTCTGCCGGAGGGCGTCGAGCTGACGCTGCATACGGTTTCGAACGGGCCTTCGCCGAACTTTGCGGTGGAGACGGTGAGTGCGCCAAGGCGGCTCTATGACGTTAAGAAGGCGCGAGTGCAGGCGACGGTGGCCGGCTACGGCACGGAGACTGCGAAGAAGAATGTTTCCCTGGTGGTGAACGGCAAGGTGGCGGCAAGCAAGCTGGTGGAGGTGCCAGCGAAGGGCCGCGCCACGGTGGAGTTTACCGGGATGGAAGCTCCGTATGGATTGAACCGGGGCGAAGTGCGCATCGGCGGCGAATCCGGGGACGTTTTGCCGGAGGACGATCACTACAATTTTGCGGTGGAGCGATCAGACCCGAAGAAGATTTTATTTTTATATGAAGCGCGGCAGCCGCGTGCGGCGCTCTACTTTCGCAATGCGCTGGAGGCTTCGGCAGACGCTGCCTTCAGCCTCGATCCGATGCCGGTGGAGCAGGCGGCGAATCTGCTGCCTTCGCGGTATGCGGGGGTGGTGCTCTCGGACGTAGCGGCCGTTCCTCCGGCGCTTCTGGAAGCGCTGGCATCCTACATTCGCAAGGGCGGGGCGGTGCTGATCGCGGTGGGTCCGGTGGCGGGGGCGCGTCCCCGGGTGCCGCTGTTTGATGGGGCGGTATTGGATTCACGCTATGAATCGCGGGCGGGAGAGCGTTTCCAGATGGCCACCGAGGTGGATATTTCCCATCCCGCGCTGGCTCGCGCCAACCGCCTCGACGGCGTGAAGTTCTACCGGACGGTGAAAGTTGATCCCGGGCAGGCGAGAGTGCTGGCGAAGTTGGGGGATGGTACGCCCCTGCTGATGGAAAAGCAGGTTGGCGAGGGCAAGGTGATGGTGTTTACGTCCACGTTCGACAACATCTCCAATGATTTTCCGCTGCATGCCTCGTTTGTGCCGTTCATTGAGCAAACGGCATATCATTTAAGCGGGGATGAGGAGCGCCCTTCGAGCGCCGTGGTCGATAGCTACGTTGAATTGAGGAGCGGCAAAGATCAGGGCACGGCGGTGGAGGTCCTGGGGCCGGATGGGAAGCGGGTTTTGACGCTGGAAGAGGCAGCCACGGCGCGAAATGTGGTCCTGAGCAAGGCAGGTTTTTATGAGCTGCGTCGGGCCAATGGACGGCATGAACTGATGGCGGCGAACCCGGACCGGCGGGAGTCGGACCTGAGCACGGTTCCGCAAGAGACGCTGGATCTATGGCAGCGCACGGGACAGGGTGGTGCGGCGCCGGGAAAGGGCTCGGAGCAACAGAACCGGCAGCCGTTCGGATTGTGGTGGTATGTGATGTTGCTGGCGCTGCTCTCGGCGCTGGCGGAGTCGTGGGTAGCCAGCCGTACAGTGGCGGGTAGCGAGGATACGGGGGTACGGACGCCGTCGGTTGAAGAAGAGCCGGGCGTGCTGGTGGGCATTAAGTAATCGTTATTGAGGGCCGGACGGGGCAGGTGCGCCAGTGCCGCCGCGATGGGCGCGGGCGACGGAGTGCAAGCATGAACGCAGACCGATTGAATGGGTACTTGCGCGAGCTGGAGTCGCGGTTAAGGTTCGCGGCGCTTACGCGCGGAGCGGCGGTGGTGGCGATCACGGCGCTGGTTATCACCCTTGTATGTGTTTTGGCGGCAAACGCCTATTCTTTTGCCTCGCCGAGTATCACGGTGTCGAGGGTCCTGGTGCTGCTGGCGATTATTGCGGCCATTGCCGCGGGGATCGTGCTTCCGTTGCGGCATGTGACCCGGCAGAACGCGGCGCGGCGTGCCGAGCGTGAGTTTCCTCAATACCAGGAGCGGCTGCTGACATTCGCGGAGCGCTCGAAGTCCGGAAGCGCAGATCCATTTCTTGAGCTGCTGGCGGGCGATGCGCTGAGCGTGGCCGATCACGCCGGGGCGAAACAGCTTGTCACCAATCAAAATCTGGTGGGATTTGTGGCGGCGGCGCTTCTGGCGCTGCTGACGCTGGCGTGGCTGGCGACCTCGGGGCCGGGCTTTATCGGATACGGCGCGAACCTGCTTTGGACGGGAATGTTCCAGTCGCAGAAGCGCGCGTTTTACGACATTGTGGTTCATCCCGGGGACCGGCGGGTGCGGCGCGGTTCGGACCAGCTGGTGAGCGCGGAGCTGATCGGATTCCAGGATTCCAGGGTGCAACTCTATGCGAAATACAGCGGCGCTTCCAAGTGGGAAGAGGTCCGGATGGAGCCGCAGCCGAAGGGCAACGAATACCAGTTCGTGTTCGCCGGCATATCGAATACGGCGGAGTATTACGTGCGGGCGGGAGGAGTGGAGTCGAAGCACCACACGCTGAGCGTGGTCGATCTTCCCACGGTGAAGAAACTGCGGGTAACGTACAGATTCCCGGCATGGATGGGGCTGAAAAATGCGACGGAAAATCCCGGTGGCGACCTGCGGGCAATCGAAGGAACCGAGGCCGAGGTGGAGTTGCAAACGGATCGTCCGCTGAATGATGGAATCCTGCTGCTGGATGACGAGACCAAGATCGCGCTCACTGCGGGCAAGGATGGATGGCTGACGGCGCGGGTTCCGATCCAGAAGGATGGAACCTATCACGTGGCGGCGAACGAGCAGGGAGAGCTGACGCGCATCAGCGAGGATTACTTTATCGAGGCGCAAAAGGAGACGCCGCCCGTGGTGCGCATTGTGCAGCCGGTGCGCGACGCCCGCGTGAGTCCCATTGAAGAGGTCACGGTGCGGGTGGAGGCGGAGGACGATTTTGGATTGCAGGAGATGGACCTGCACACGTCGGTGAACGGTGCGCCGGAAAAAATTACCCCGCTGCTTGCGAAGAAGGGGGTGAAGCAGTCCGGGGGAGAGACGACGCTCTACCTGGAAAACTTCAAGCTCGCGCCCGGTGACATTGTGACGATGTATGCCAGCGCGCGCGATGCGCGGACCACCTCGAACAGTGATATGGCCTTCGTTGAGGCGCAGCCCTTCGAGAAGGAGTACTCGCAGTCGCAGCAGAGTGGCGGCGGCGGGGGCATGGGTGGAGAACAGGACCAGAGCCGCATCTCCGAGCGCCAGAAGGAGATTATCGCCGCCACGTGGAATCAGATAAGGGATAAGAACCGGGACAGCGCAGCGGCGGCGGAGACATCGAAGTTTCTGGCAGGGGTGCAATCGAAGCTGGGCGACCAGGCGCGGTCGCTGGCCACGCGCATGGCGCGGCGTGAGCTTTCGGGGGCGAATGAGGAGTTCGACAGCTTCTCCAAGGACATGCAAACCGCCGCGGAGGCCATGAACGGGGCTACCGATAAGCTGCGGGCAAAGTCATGGAAGGATGCGCTGGCTCCGGAGCAAAAGGCTTTGCAGTACCTGCTGCGGGCGGAGGCGACCTTCCGGCAAATCCAGGTGGCCTTTGGAAGCCGCGGAGGGGGCGGCGGCGGTGGCATGGGGCGCGATCTGGAAAACCTCTTCGACCTGGAGTTGGATACCGAGAAGAACCAGTACGAAACCGGGCAACAGGCATCCACGGAGCGGAAGGCCCAACAGGTGAATGAGGCTTTGCAGAAGCTGGAGCAACTGGCGCGGCGGCAACAAGAGCTGGCCCAGCAGCAGCGGAATTCGCAGCAGAGCTTCCAGCAGAAGTGGGAGCAGGAGATGCTGCGGCGGGAGGCGGAGGAGCTGCGAAAGCAGATGGAGCAGCTCAGCCGGAACCAGAGTTCACAGGGCTCCCAGCAGGGCTCGCAACAGTCAGGGGGGCAACAGGGTTCGCAACAGGCAGGTGGCCAGCAGGGACAGAGCGGCGGTCAAAGCCAGCCGAACGGACGTTCGCAGGGCGGCATGAACGGCCAGCAGCAGGCGAGGGATACGCGCCTGGAAAATGCGATCCGCAGCCTGGAGCAGGCGACGCGGGACATGCGCCGCGCAGCGGGATCGGATTCCGCGGGAAATCCACGGGGCGGGCAGGATGAGGCGGCGCGCGCCGCCGAGCGGTTGCAGGATGCGCGCAATGCCATGCGCGGCCTGCGAAGACAGGAGACGTCGGATCAGCTGAGTGACATCGTAAGCGGCGCCGATAAGCTGGCGGACGATCAGAAACAGTTCGCGGAAAAGCTGCGCCGGGCCTATGGAGAAGCGGGGGCCCCGCCCAACCGTCAGGGAGCCGAGCAGCTCGCAGCCGAGCGGCAGCGTATTGGCGAGCAGTACAACGAGCTGGAGCGCGAGATGCAGGATGCGTCGAAGCAGCTGGCGAGCACGCAGCGCGCGGCATCGTCCAAGCTGCGGGAGGCGCTGGGCGACCTGCAGAAAGACGAAGTGGGCTCGCGGGTGAAAGACGGAGCCGAGTGGATACGCAGGGGATATGGCGCCTATGTATCGCAGCGCGAAGCAGCGGTCACGGCAGGACTGGGCCGCTTGCGCGACCAGGTTCACGATGCGCAGCGCGCACTCACGCCGGGGGATGAACACGAAAATCAACTCGAACGGGCCATTGCCCAGGTGGAGAAGCTGCGCTCCCAGATGGAGCGCATGACCCAGGGCGCGGCGCGAGGGCAGCAGCAGGGCGCGCGTCCTCAGGGCGGGCAGCCGGGCAGCCGCGAGTGGCAGACCGGCCAATTGCAACGCGGCAATTCCCCGGGGAGTAATTCTCAAGGTCAGGGAAAGCCAGGACAAGGCCAGCAAGGACAGCAGGGCCAGCAAGGACAGGGCCAACAAGGACAAGGTCAGCAAGGTCAGCCGGGCAGTCAATCGGGTGATGAACCCACCGGCGGCCAGAGTGGGGGAAATGGCCCTGGCGGTGAGCGGTATGGAGCCAGAAACGCAGGCAGGCAGCGGTTCGGCTTTGGAGGTCAAGCTGCGGATGGCACGCCGGAAGGATTCGACCGTACCTATCGAGAGGGAATCCGCGATCTTTCGCAATTGCGGGGGCTACTCGCGGGTGATCCGGAGTTGAGCCGGGGAGTGCAGGGGCTCCTGCGCGATATGCAAGGGGTGGATCCGGCGCGGTTTGCCGGAGATCGCGACCTGCTGGAGCGTATTCAGGGACAGTTGCTGCCGGGGGTGGAAGAGCTGGAATTGCAGCTGCGGCGCAAGCTGGAGGAGAAGCAGGGCGAGGGCGCACGCTCCGGTTCCAATGAGAAGACACCCGAGGGCTACGGAGAGGCCGTGGCTGAGTATTTCCGGCGGCTGAGCCGCTCGCGGTAGTCCTATTGGTTACGGTCCTGAAGCGTGACAAACCAAATATATGATATCTTTTTATATCATTTGATATCATATATTTAGCTATACCATCCGGGGTAGCCCAGGAAAGAAGCGGTAGAGAGACCCAGGGTGAATTGCTTTGCAAGAAGTCGCATAAAAGGATATCGGTTGATATAGACTGATCCGGTTATGGAGCCAGCAAGATCAAGCCGCACCGCGATTTTAGTTCGATGCACGGAGCAGGAAGCCGCTCTCATCCGCGAAGCTGCGGTAAAAGAGCGCCGCACCATCAGCGGCTTCATTGTGAACGCGGTTCTGAACCGGATCAACATTCGCGCTCGCCTGGCGACAGAGCTGGAACAGAATAAAGCCCGTCGAACGAATGACAAGTAGCCTGCCTTGAAAAGAAGCCGCAAGCGTGCAGCGCAGGCAGGATTTCTTTTCTGGGTTTTTGACCCCGGTTTTTTGCCCAGGTTTTTGTACGGGTTTCTTCGCTGAAGGTTCTTCGCATAACGTTCCAGATCAGTCGTGAGCCGGAAGGCATCTCAACCTTTCAGGTTCCCCGTCGGGCTTTCATACATGAAGATTGGAAAGCTCTCAGTTGCGGGCGAAACAAAACCGGTTCGAAGTCGGATGGGCCATATGTCTAAAGAAATCGAAAAAATACGGTCGATGAGGAAGGGCGGGGTACTCACCGCAGCGAAGCGAGCGCGATTTGAGGTCATAGTAATCGGCGCTTCTGCCGGGGGCCTGCACGCGCTTACGGAGGTTCTGCGTCCGCTATCCCCGGGGTTCTCGTGCAGCATTGTGGTGGTGCAGCACCTTCACAAGGCGCACAAGAGCCTGCTTTCGGATTTACTTGGCAGGGTAACGGAGCTGCCGGTAAAGGAGGCGGCACCTGGTGAGCCGCTGCTGGGGGGAGTGGTATATCTGGCGACCGCGGACAAGCACCTGATCATTAAGCGGGGGTTTCTTTCGGTGGTGAATACGGAGCTGGTTAGCTATTTCCGGCCCTCGATTGATCTGATGTTTGAGTCGGCGGCGAAAGCATATGGTTCGCATTGCGTTGGAGTTGTATTGAGCGGATCTATGCAGGATGGGTGCGAGGGCTTGCGGGCGATTAAACAGGCAGGCGGAACAACCATGGCGGAGCTGCCGGAAGATGCCGAATTCAAGTCGATGCCGCAGTCCGCGATTGCGACCGGGTGTGTGGACTATGTGGTGCCCCTGGCGGAGATTGCATCTGCATTAACGAAACTTTGCGAGAACGAGCGAAATGGAGAGTGAGCAGGGATTACGGGAGCTGCTTGAGGAGCTGGCCAAGGTTCGAGGGCTGGATTTTCGCGGCTACAAGACAGGGTCTTTGCAGCGCCGGCTGCGCAAGAGGATGGAAGAGGTTGGGGTTAACAGCTTCTCTGACTACCATCGCTATTTTCTGGAAAATCCCGAGGAAGTAAGTTCGCTGCTGCACGTGATTCTGATCAATATCACGGAATTCTTCCGTGATCCTTTGGCATGGGCGGCATTGCGTAATGAAGCGCTGAAGCCAGTGCTGGACCGGCTGAAACGGGGAGACACCTTCCGTGCGTGGAGCGCGGGATGTTCGACCGGCGAAGAAGTTTACTCCCTCGCGATTCTGCTTTCGGAGTGCCTGGGGCCGCGCATTAATGGCATCGATGTGAAAATCTATGCCACCGATTATGACGAGAATGCGCTGAATATCGCCCGCCGCGGCGAGTATTCGCCCGACCGGCTCCGGCGAATCTCCGCGGAGTCGCAGGAGAAGTACTTTACGATTGCGAATGGAGTAGCTCGGGTGAACCGCGACGTAAGGCGGATGGCCATCTTCGGCCGTAGCAACCTGGTTACTGATGCTCCCATCTCGCACGTACATCTTATAATCTGCCGTAATGTTCTGATCTATTTCGACCTGCCGCTGCAGCACCGGGTGCTGGAGAAGTTCCGGTATGCCATGGAGCAGGGTGGTACCCTTTTTCTCGGGAAGGCGGAGTCACAACTTTCCGCTTCCTCTGTGTTCCATGCGGTGAACAGTAAGTGGCGAATCTTCCGCTATGCGGAGCAGGGCAGTGAAGTGGTGCGTGAGGGCGTGATGGTGGAAAAGAACCGGGAGTTCGAACAGCAAAAGGTTTTGCAGCAATCCCTGCTGGAGACATTGAGGGCCGGAGTGGTCATCATGGACCCGCAAGGGGTGATTTTGTCGGTGAACGAGGCGGCGCAGGAGTTACTGAAAGTGTCCCAGGGGCAACTGGCTGGGAAGAACATACAGGAGACGGCGCTGCTGGGGAACTGTCCGGAGCTTCGCCAAGCCCTTCAGCAGGTTGCGGAAGGGAAGGAGCAACTGGTGCGGTTCCAATGTTCCGTGCCCGCGACTGGCGGTGAGAAACGATCGCTTGAGCTGATCCTGCGGTCGGTGATCGACAATGGAACGCACGTCTATACGGTGTTGTATTGCGAGAATATAACCACCCAGGAAAAGCTGCGAAGCACCATCGAAGAGTTGGAAACCACGGCGGAAGAGCTGCACTCCGCCAACGAAGAGCTGGAGACGACGAACGAAGAATTGCAATCCACCAACGAAGAGTTGGAGACGACGAACGAGGAACTGCAATCGACCAACGAAGAGCTGGAGACGACCAACGAAGAACTGCAATCGACCAACGAGGAGCTGGAGAGCACGAACGATGAGCTTGAACGGCGGACCCGGGATCTTGAAGAAGTGAGTACACGGTTTGCCGAAACCGTGGCCATGATGCCGATGGCGGTCGCGGTTCTGGGCAAGGACGACAAGATACAGCTTTGGAATTCAAGCGCAGAAAGACTGTTTGATCTGGATGCGAAGGGCATTATTGGACTCACATTAAAACAGCTTCCGATACCGCGGCCACTGCGCAACCTGCTTACGCGCAGGTACCAGACCGTATTGCGGACCAAGCAGGCCGTACAGGTACGTATACCCGCACTGAAGCTAAATGGATTTCACGGTAGCGTGGACCTGCGGCTTATCCCTATTTCGAATAACGCGGACCGGGGTGTGTTGATTGTCTTTGACGCGAAGCAGAGCGACAAACATGTCCGGGAAGCTATCTCCCAAAGAACAGTCGGTGCTGAACGGAAATCTCCGACGGCAGGGCGCGTAGCGAAACCGCCCAAAGGCAGGAACCCGGGCAAAAAGGCGTCTGCCCCGGCGGCGGCTTCAAAGCCAAAAGTCTCAGGCAAAAAAACGAAGGCTCAATCTACGCCTTCATCGAACTCATCGAGCGGAAAAAAGTCCCAGCCCAGGGACTCCCGCCCCAAACCGTCTGAGAGCAAGTTGAGCGGGAAGTCCGTTCAGCGTGGGAAGGCTGTGTGGAAATCGAAGACGGTTTAAAAATTCAAAGCAGTTCGAAAATTTAGAAGCGCGAACGTCCCAATAGACAGTAGATGAAGTTCAGTCGAGGAAGGCCACGGACTGCACCCCGGCAACCTCGAAGCGTTTGCGGCAGCGCATGTTTTTGCACATGACAAGATCGTCGCGGCGGACCATGTAGGAACGGGCCTTGGCGAAGCGGGCGCGGTCGCGTTCGTCGGCGCGCGGAGGCAGCTGCCGCTTCTTCATGCGAACCACCCATCCCAACTCATATTCCCCTGATTCGCGGCAACTGGGACAGCTCAAAGTGGCGATTTTCTTTTCCTGACGCTCGTCGTAAAACTCACGCTCTTCCATGTGTTTCCCGTCCCCTTGTATGACGCAATGCCCAGCCAGCGTACGATAGCATTATTGCAGAAATGGCTTGCGATGGCGGAATGAGAGTTGGAAGATTGGCCCGAACGCAGAATTTCGCGGGCCGGAGTCGCAGGGCGGATTATTCTGGTGGCTGGATCAGGCGTGCCCCATGGCGAAGAAGAAAAAAGCAAAACCGTTCAGCGCCACCAAGGCGGTAAAGTCCATGGCGAGGGCTGCGCTGGGCTCTCCCGCGCCAACGAAGCTGCTTCCCGATAAGCGGGAAGACGAGAGCGCCAAGCATAAGCCCACGCTGGGCCGCATGCTGAGCGATTCGGAATAGCAGAGCGGATTCGTAATTCGCGGAGAAGCGGCGCTCGGGAATGCCGCGCCGGGATTAAGGCGCGGAGAAAGCCGAGGCCGGATGTTACAATCAGAAGCAGTATTTCCGGGGCATGTTTCCGAAGCCCCTCCCACCTTTATAGGCGCGTAGCTCAGTTGGTTAGAGCGCTACCTTGACACGGTAGAGGTCAGGAGTTCGAGTCTCCTCGTGCCTACCACTTATCTCATTGAATCTGCTGAGAAGCGAGCGGCAATCCTTCCGGGTTTTGAGCGAATTTGCCATCATTTGCCATCAAACCCGAAATTTTTTCTACTGCCTCCCGCTGGTGAGCGGCGATGGGAATCGTGTAGACCTCTAAAGTCGTGGACATTTTGGAATGGCCTAGCTGGGCCTGTGCGTCCCGCAGCGAACCTCCGACCACTTGGAAATATGTCGCGTGGGTTCGCCGTAGCGAGTGCCAGTTCAGCCAGGGGATTCCTAATCGCTTCCCGGCAGGCTTTAAGTTCCGGTGCAGCAGATTGGAATCGTTGAAGGGGGTACCGTTGCCGGTTTGGAATACCAGCCCGGTTGATTGCTTCGAGCGTTCTTTCAGAAGCAGAAGCGGCCCGCGAAGAGCACTGGGAAGCGGGACAATACGCTTGCTGGTTTTGGTTTTGGGCGTGCCGAGCGATCCTCGATAATAAGCCTGAGCGATGCGAATCTCGCCAACCGCGAAACCCACGTTCTCCCAAGGCAAACCAAGGATTTCCCCGATCCGCAGCCCGGTTAGGAGCGCCAGATGCACCATGGTGCGAGCTGGCTCGTTGAGCACGTTCAGAAGCCGCGTAGCCTGATCCGGCGTAAGGACGTGCTTTTCTCGAACTGGCGTCTTCTCCGGAAGCTGAACCCCGCTGGCGGGATTTGCACCCGAAAAATAGCCCCACTTCGTTGCAATAGCGAAAATCTTGGAGAGCAGGTTGCGGTAGTGATCCGCACATGCCCACCCGAGTCCGGTTCGCAATTTTGCGAGCACGAATTGCTGGATATCGAGAGTTCCGATATCGCAGAGCCGCTGTTGCCCGAAGGCAGGTAAAACGTGATTGTCGAATGTGCGGCGATAGCGTTTCTGTGTGGAAAGTTTCAGCATCGGAAAGAAATTCGGGACGAAGTACATTTCCACGAAATGCGCTAGTGTCATCGTGGATTGCGGCCTCGAATTTCCCTGATTCAAATCGCGGAGTAGCTCGTCGGCAAGTTTCTGAGCTTGGCGTCGCGTCAGATCGCGAACAATGCCGATCTTGCGCGTTGCCAGCCTCCTGCCAATTGAGCCGTCCGTTTTTATGTAATCTTCCCGCCACTGCAACTCCCAAACTGGATTTCGCCTGCCGCGTTTTCGGAGAGTACCTCCCTGATAGCGTCGGCGAGCCATTTGCTGTTGCCAGCCTCCTGTCTGGCCTAGCTCACCTAGCTTTTCCGCATTGGGAAGTATATCCGCCATGAAATAAATTCGTGCGAATCAATGTTTTCTGGAGGTTTTCGCCTTTGCTTCTAATTCTCCCAGCAACGTCTTGAGGCGTTTTTTCAGAGATTCCTTTGCGGCTGTTTTCTCTCGATCCTGAAAGAAAATGCCTATTTCACCGTCCAGCGTTTCAATTTCCCTTTTCACACCCCTGATTTCATTAAGAATTCCCTGAATTTCCACGACCGCATAAGAGTGCTCTGCCAGGGAAACTTGCTGCTGCTTTACTACTTCAATGAATTGCTCAAGGCGTTCAATTCCTGCTTGCCGCCTCACAAACATCTGAATTCCGCACGGATCGCAAACGAAATAAGGTTTTTCGTTTTTGTCAGTCCGTTTTTCGAGTTTGTTTCCGCATAGAAAACATGGAATTGCAGCCATTTGTTCCTTTCTCCAACGTTAACGTTCTGTTCTCGACCTTTTACTTATTCAATGGTTCCGAAAACCACAAAGGATTCGAGAACATGTTCCTCATCGAATGAAGCCGCAAGGATGCGATCAGCATTTTGTTCAAAAAGTACCCATATCGGAGTCCGAATCAGGGTCCATTTAATGTCTGTCGCGTTTTCTAAAAAGAGCTTGATACCCCTGGAAGTTGTTACCCGACGCGAGCGCAATGGTGCTGATAACAGCAGTTCCTTCGTCAGATATTTGGACAAATAGCGGGAAACGCGGTGGACATCCACATAGCGGATATCGACCATCGCCCCACCACCGAGAGCCGACCACGCATTGACAATCCAATTCCGCTCGATATAGCGATCAATCAGAATGTGAAAATGCGGGTTTCCATTCACCTGGAATTCGAGAATGCGAATGTACTGTGGCGTGACGCTGTACCTGCGTTGAAGGTAGACGCGAAATGCAGCAAAGATTCGATTCAAATAACGAACTGGATCGCCATCGATCTTGGACGGATCGAGGGTGAGTGTCAGGAAGCGCCGTAGCTTATTGGCTTCGGCAACGGTTCGGATCGCATAGCGATAACGCTTTGCCTTCCGGGGACCGCAGTAGGAGCAGTTCCAGCATTTGCAGTTGACGCGGTGGTGCCGTTGCGTGTCCGTTTTGCTGTCATAGCCACGGATGCTGAAACGTCCGCAGTGCTTGCCGCGTCCTTCGGGCTTGTTACGATTAATCTCTATTGGGTCAAGAAAAGAAGGCAGCGGTGCTTCGCACCAGCCGGGGGATTATCCCCCAGCCCCCCCCGGGGGGGGGGGGGGGGGGG
>DASZRZ010000184.1:0-5705 GCA_035548935.1 Terriglobales bacterium | reverse complement strand
GGAGTGGGCACGTCGGTGATAAAAAACTGGCTGCCATTGGTGTTGGGGCCGGAGTTGGCCATGGCAAGCCTGCCGGGACGATCAAACTTGAGATCGGGAACGAACTCGTCTTTAAACTTGTAGCCGGGGTCGCCGGTGCCGTTTCCGGCAGGATCGCCGCCCTGAACCATAAAGTTGGGAATGACGCGATGAAATACGGTTCCGTCATAGAGCGGCGTGTTGTGCTTCTTCGCGCCTGAGACAGGGTTGGTCCAATCCTTGGTGCCTTCCGCCAATCCGATAAAGTTGGCCACGGTGAGCGGCGCCTTGTCCTGAAACAATTCGCAGGTGATGTCTCCCGCGGTCGTCTGAAGCAGGGCCTTGGGATTGGCGGCCACGACCGCAGACGGCAACGTCAGCACGCACAACACTCCGCTTGCTATCCATCCTCGCATTTACTTCCTCCATGAATTCATCCGGCTGAGCCGGAAATCGATTTCGCGCCTTGCACACAGTTTGACGCAATACAGTTTCATATTTCTTCGGGCCGGCGCAAGCCTCGTTGACAATCTAATACAAATGACGGGAGCTGGAAAATGGGATTCCGTTTCTGGACGGTTAAAGGAAGATGAAAAAGCCGGAATCGTGGGATGAAATGCGAAGCAGCGCAGGCGAAGCTATTTCGCGAGCCTTAATCGCCAGTGCGAAGCTTCTCCTGACGCGACAATTTCTTGCCCGCCAGCTGCTGCGTTCCGCGATACGACATGTACTGGCTGGAGACCATGACGTGAAAGCAGGATTGACGCCGCTCTTCGACGGCTTCGACCAGTCCGAGCTGCTTCATATCCAGAAAGTACTGAACCATCCATTTGCGTTGCTGGCGGCTCATCCCCCTGCGCGCGATGTCCACGGTAACGCCCGCCAGGTGCGACGATGCGGTTTCGCCTTCGACAGGGGCGGCATTGCGGTTGGTGCGCCGCAGTCTCTTCTGCTGCTCGACGGTCCGGACCGCCGAGTTTACCTGAATCGGTTGATGGAACTGCTTGTAATAAGCCTGGCCAATATCATCGAGAAAGTCGCGTACCCACTCGCGACAGAAACGGCGCGAGGACTCCAGCCTGGGATCGATGGTCACCCACTCCGAGGTGCGGATGGGAACGAGTTCTTCCTGGGCTACGAGATGCTCCAGTTCCTGGTCGTCTTCAATGCGCGGCAGTTGCAGGCGGTCGATTTCGGCGTTCTGGCGCTCCTGGGATTCGCGCGATCCCGGCAGCAGGGTCCAGCGCAGGCGGCGGCCGTGGATGATTCTACGGCGCGAGGGCATGGACCGCTCACGCGCGGGACGGGCGGCAAACGCCAATGCCGGCAACGCGAGTGTGCACAACAGCAACCAGTTGAGACGACGACGAAACTTGGCGGCCACGACTGAATCCTCGCAAGACTAGAAATTACATCCGCTCTTCCCAGTGTAGCGCAGAGGAACGGCAGCGGCTGTCAGGTTTATGCCTGGGACTCACTCCAGGCACGATCAAAAGGTCATGTACAAAGGGTGCGGGGAAATGGCAAAGGCGCGCCTGTGCGCGCCTTGCGGTTAAAAGCGGAAAGACTAGCTGCGTTTACTTGCGGAAAAGATCGAAGACAGACTGCTTCATGACCTGGCCGCCAACGTCGGCGATGGACTTTGTGAGCGGTATGTCTTTGGGGCAAACCTCCACGCAGTTTTGCGCGTAGCCGCATTCGTGAATGCCGCCATCGCCCATGAGCGCATGCAGCCGGTCTGCTTTGAGAACCTTGCCCGTCGGGTGGGCATTGAAGAGGCGCACCTGCGAGATGACGGCTGCACCCACGAAGCCCGTGTCCTCGGTGAATTGCGGGCATGCCTCCATGCAGCAGGCACAGGAGATGCAGCGCGAAAGAGGATACGTCACCTCCTGCTCGGTGGGTGACATGCGCGGTCCCGCGCCAAGATCGTAGGTTCCGTCAACCGGAACCCAGGCTTTGACCTGCTTCAAATTTTCGAATAACACATTGCGGTCCACGGCAAGGTCGCGCACCACGGGGAACTTGCTGAACGGCTCGAGCCGGACAGGCTGTTCCAGGTTGGCGATCAACGCCGAGCACGCCATGCGGGTGCGTCCATTGATGAGCATGGCGCAGGAGCCGCAGACCTCTTCCAGGCAGTTGGAGTCGTAGGTGACCGGAGTGGTCGGTTTCCCCTCGCGCGTGACCGGAGTCGCGGCGATTTCCATGAGGGCGGAGGTGACGTTCATTCCCGGGCGCATGGGGAGTTCAAACTCTTCCCAGTGCGACTCCACTGAGGGGGAAGCCTGCCGTTTGATCTTGACGATGAAAGTTTTATTGGCCATGAGTCCTGGATTTCCTTAAAGCAGTTATCTCTCGATACCTGCCAGGATGCACAACAACCCGCCTACAACCATCAGTACCGCTGCAATGCCCGGCAGCAGCCGGAGTGCCCATAGAGCGACCGCAATCTGTAACACGCCAACCACCAAGTAGATGGCGTTGAGTACCGCATTGGCACGACGCGCCATATATTATTTGGCGGCGTCGTAGCGCCGGGGCCGGGGCGCAGTCAGCGAAATATCGACGGCTTCGAATTCGAACTTAGGCGCATCCGCATCGGCTGCGAAAGATGCCTTGGTGGTCTTCAACCAGTTCTTGTCGTCGCGCTCGGGGAAGTCCGGCTTATAGTGCGCTCCCCGGGACTCGTCACGCATGGCCGCGCCCTGGGCGATGACCCGCGCCAGTTGCAGCATGTTGTAAAGCTCGCGGGTAAAGGCAAACGTCGTATTGGCCCACTGGCTCTTGTCGCTCAAATTGACGTGACGGATGCGATCGAGCAGCTCCACGATCTTGGCGTCGGTGGCCTTGAGTGACTTGTTGTAGCGGATGACCGTGCAGTCGCGGGTCATGATGTCGCCGAGCTCCCGCCAAATCTTGAACGGATTCTCCGTGCCATCGGAGGCCATCAGTCCGGAGTTGATCTCCTGCTGGCGCTTGCGCTCGGCATCGTAGATGCCGCTGGAAACCGCGCCGGCAGATTTGACCAGTCCGCGCCCGTAGGCAACGGCAGCGGGGCCCGCGACAAAGCCTCCGTAGATGCAGCTCACCAGGGAGTTCGCCCCCAGCCGGTTTGCACCGTGATACTGGTATTCGCATTCGCCCGCGGCGTAGAGTCCCGGGATATTGGTTGCCTGGTTGTAATCCACCCAAAGTCCGCCCATGGTGTAGTGCATTCCGGGGAAGATCTTCATGGGAACTTTGCGGGGATCGTCGCCGACAAACTTCTCGTAAATTTCGAGGATGCCTTCCAGCTTGCGGTCCAGAACCTTGCTGTCGATATGGGTGAGGTCGAGGTAAACCATGGGCTGCCCGTCGATGCCCATGTTGTGCTCGTAAACCACCTTGTGAATGGCCCGGGTGGCAACGTCACGAGGAACAAGGTTGCCGTATTTCGGATACCACTCTTCCAGAAAGAACCAGCGGTCGCTCTCGGGGATGGAATTGGGATCGCGCTTGTCGCCCACCTGCTTGGGAACCCATACGCGGCCACCCTCACCGCGGGCGGATTCCGACATCAGCCGCAGTTTGTCCTCGCCGGGGATGGCGGTGGGGTGCACCTGGATGAATTCTCCATTGGCGTAATAGGCTCCCTGCTGATAGAGCGCCGACTGCGCCGAGCCGGTACAGACCACCGAGTTGGTGGATTTACCAAAGATGGCGCCGTTGCCGCCGGTGCAGATGATGACCGCCTCGGCAGGGAAGGTGTGAACCTGCATGGTGCGCAGGTCCATGGCGCAAATGCCACGGCAGACACCGTTCTCCATGACGGCGGAGAGGAATTCCCAGTGCTCGAACTTGCGGACTTTGCCTTCCGACTCGTGACGCCGCACCTGCTCGTCGAGGGCATAGAGAAGTTGCTGGCCCGTGGTAGCTCCGGCGAAGGCAGTGCGGTGAAACAGCGTGCCGCCGAAGCGGCGGAAGTCGAGCAGGCCCTCGGGCGTGCGATTGAAGGTGACGCCCATGCGGTCGAGCAGATCAATGATTGCAGGGGCGGCATCGCACATGGCCTTTACGGGAGGCTGATTGGCGAGGAAGTCGCCACCGTAAACGGTGTCCTCAAAGTGCTGCCAGGTGGTGTCGCCTTCGCCCTTGAGGTTCTTGGCGGCATTGATTCCGCCCTGAGCGCAGACCGAGTGGGAGCGCTTCACCGGGACGATGGAGAACAAGTCCACTTCTCCACCCATTTCAGCGACTTTGATTACAGCGGCCAAACCTGCCAGACCGCCGCCGACGACAATGATTCTTGGATTAGCTGCCATTAATGCCGTTATTGCGCAGTGGCGCGACTACCTGGGACTTTCCGTCTCCAGTGTTGAGCTGCTGTGACCCGGCAGCGACCACTCCGGCTTGAACTCCTGCCGGGGCCAGTCCGCCTTGGGGGCCACGAATGCCTTGATCGTCATGAGGCCTACCATCATGAGCAGCAGGGCGATGGCGATCCCCACCTTTTTCATCCGTTCGCGGGCAGCATCGCCCACAACCAGTCCCCACTTGGCCGCGAAGAGAAAGAGGCCATATCCGAAGTGCCACGAGGCGCTTGCGATTCCCACAGCATAGACGGCAATCGCCAGCGTACTGCGGAACTCGTTTTGCACCTTCCAGAAGGCGGCATCGGGATGGTCGAACAGATGGATGCCACTGAACCGCATGTACCCGGTGTGGTAGATGATGTAGGCGAAAGCCACGATCCCCGACCAGCGTTGCAGGGTGTACATCCAATTGCCGGTCCAGGGGTAGGCCCCACCCAGATTCGCTTCCCCGCGCTTCCAGATGTAGAAGCCATAGCCGGCATGAAAGAGGATCGGAAGATAGATTCCGAAGATCTCCAGCCAGAGCGCGAAGGGCAGCCCGGTCAGGAACTTCACCTGGTTGATGTAACTCTCAGGCCCATTGGTGGCGAAAGAGTTAGAGACAAAGTGTTCAAGCAGAAAGGCGCCGACGGGCACAATACCGCTCAGAGAGTGCAGACGCCGCAGGAGAAAGGAATGGCCCTGACCGGCCCGCAATGGGGGCACACCTCCAGGCAGACTGCCCGGTTGTACCGAGCCCACTCCGGTGGGACGAGCTTCACTGGCTGTTGCCACGCCACAGCTCCTTGCGAAACATGATGAGGAAACTCACCATTATGAGTGCCAAGTCCCATGCCGTCAAGAAGGCCCGCATCGCAATGGAAAACCGTGAGCGAACCCGCAGCCTGGCGGCACCGGCTGCCGCTCTAATGGAATCCTAATAATTCGATGACTCGTGCGGGCAAACGTCGCAGGAAATACGGCACCAGCCGCGACCGGTTGAGCTCAAGGGGGTGAAGGTTCCAGCGCGGGTAACACTCCATGGAACAAGGACCAAAGAGTCTCAGGATTCTTCGCGTAAGAAGACCTGTTCTTCATATAATGGGCGCTGCGCCGGGGCTTTCAACCGCTCACCCTGTTGCAGGAGATCTCTAATGCTTACGCCCACGCACCCTTTGGCCCAACTGGTTTCCGAAATCAAGAAGCAGGGGCTTAGCCCCGGCAATGCCGAACGCATGGGAAGGGAACTTGCCGCGAACTTCGGTGTGCAGGAGGACGAGGTAGGCATCCTACGAGTGGAGGGCTCCGCCCTGGTGTTTTGTTATCCCGAAAGATTACAGGGCGTGGGGCGCA
>DASZRZ010000183.1:0-1824 GCA_035548935.1 Terriglobales bacterium | reverse complement strand
GAATGGGCGTCTTCCCGCCCTTTGCCGCCATCATGCTGCCCGCAATCATCGGATGGAAGAAGGCCTATGAGCTTCTGCTAACCGGCCAGCCGCTCACTGCGGAAGATGCCCAGTCCCTTGGATTTGTGAACAAGGTCGTTCCGGAGGCCGAACTCAGTAAAACGGTTAACGAAATTCTGACAAGAATCGGAGAGTTCAGCGGTCCCGTTCTGGAGATGACCAAACGGGTGATTTCAAGCTCCATGGGGCTGCCGGTGGCAGAGGCCATGAAGCGCTCGCAGGATATCTATTTGAACCAGCTGTATTCGCTGGAAGACGTTCAGGAAGGCCTTCGTGCGGTGGTTGAAAAGCGCAAGCCCATCTGGAAGAACAAGTAAAGCGCAGGGGATTTCGTGGTTATAACACAGGTGTCCGGATATTGGACACCTGCTCTATACTGCCCGCCTAATGCCCCGACCAGCCCGCCCAGCTCCGGGTCATATAGTCGCTGAGGCTGAATACAAGCAGTATTCCCAGCCAGAAGAATCCGGCCACAACCACCACCCAGGTTATCTTCTGGCTCTCATACTTCACATGCATAAAGAACAGGATGACCAGCATCGCTTTAATGATCGCAATGCCGAGCGCCACCGGGGTGCCCCACGAGCCGAGGTCAATCGTGGAAAGGAAAGCGGTCAGCACCATCAGGGACATGAGCGCGATCCAAACCTTGAAGTGCGTTTTTAAGGGAACAACGTGCTCGGACATCGGCCTCCTATCCTCCCGCGTGATGGTGTGCAATCAGGTACAACAGTGGATACAGGAAAACCCAGACGATATCCACAAAGTGCCAGTAAAGACCGGCATTTTCAATCGGGGTGTAATAGTTCGCGCTGTACTTTCCCTTGTGGGAGAACCATGCCAGCACCCCGAGCAGGACGATTCCAATCGCCAGGTGGATCGCGTGAACCCCCGTCATGATGAAATAGATCAGGAAGAACATCTGCACGCGAAAGGGGTTCGCCACGTCCAGATGCCAGTAGGGTCCGGGCAGCGATCCTTCTTCAAAGTGGCGGAAGTATTCCAGCCCCTTGAAGCCCTCAAAACCTATGCCGAGGATCATGGTGATGATGAGAAAAATCACCAGCAGGCGGCGATTCCCCGTTTGAGCCGCCCATACGGCCACAACCATGGTAAAGCTGCTGCAGAGCAGCACCACGGTGTTGACCGTGCCCAGCCAGAAGTCCATGTGCGCCCCGCCCGTCTGCCAGGCATCCGGGTAGGCAATCCGGTAGATCAGGTACGCCGCGATCAGCGCCCCGAAAAACATGATCTCCGTCACCAGGAAAAGCCACATTCCCAGCGTGGAGCTTTGCTTCTGCTGCTCCAGATCGGCAAAGTGATGCTGCAACGCGCGCTCCGAAGCAGGATCGTTGACCGTTAATGCGTGGCTATCGGACAACGGGCACCTCCTCCAGGCTCTCGTAGTCGTAAGCTTCCCAGGTCACTTCCGGCGTGTCCTCAAAGTTCGAGGTCGGCGGGGGCGAAGGAGTCCGCCATTCCAGGCCGGTCGCGCCGAAGGGATTGGAACTGGCAATCGCCCCATAGCGAAGCGACCACAACAGATAGATCAGGGGCAATAGATAGCCCACGGCCAGAATCGAGGCTCCCGCGCTCGACATCACGTTGAGCACCTGGAACTCCTCGGGATATGCGTGATACCGGCGCGGCATGCCCACGTAGCCAAGGATGAACTGTGGGAAGAACGTCAGGTTGAAGCCCACAAAAATCAGACCCGCTGCAATCTTGCCCCAAACCTCGGGATACATCCGCCCGGAAATCTTG
>DASZRZ010000182.1:0-3787 GCA_035548935.1 Terriglobales bacterium | reverse complement strand
TCCTCGGGGGCCTTATTGATCAGCAGCATCATTTGTTTCACATCCAGCTTGCGGGCCAGTTCGAGAGTGACGGCCGTGCCCTGAAAATCCTGATTGTCGGGCCGGAGGACCACCAGCAGGGAGTCGGAGATGGCGATGGAAAGCAGCGTCTCTTCATTGACTCCGGGATGGGTGTCGATGAACAGATAGTCCACCGCCAGTTCCTCCATCAACTGGTGAAAGCCGTCGTTGAGCAATCCCACGTCAAAGCCTTCATGGAGCACGCGGGCAATCTCAGACGCATCCAGACTTGATGGAACCAGAAAGAGAGCGAGAGGAACATCCCTGGAAAGGCGGCTTCGCACGATTTCCGAGACATCGTGCGCCGCTTCGCGAATCGAGCACTTGCCCCAGAGAAAGTCGTTTAACGTGTGGCTGGGCTGATTCAATCCAAACAGGACGTGGATTCCGGGAGACTGAATATCGGTATCAACGATGGCTACCCGCTTGCCCTTCCGGGCAATGGTGGCAGCCAGATTGGCCGTGATATTCGACTTGCCGGTGCCGCCGCGGAAGGAATGAATGGAAACAATTTTCCCCACAACATCTCCCAATACCCATTGGTGCTGTGCTTCAAAGGCGCGGACCGGAGCGGCGAAGCGGAATTCCTGTTAATCGGGCGCTTTGCTGGATGGCTTCGGCTGCCTGTTCTTCAATTCCTTCGAAACCTGATGCAGCTGCTTGAAGTAGTCGCTCTCGAGAATTCCCTGAACGTCCCGCGCCTTTTGCTCATGGTCGATCTGGATCGAGATTTGTCTGCGGGTATCCATAATCGTTGCGCATGGGTCCATCGGCTCCTGCTCGCAGATTCCCTGAAAACGGAACGACGGACCCTGCAGACCCAGGCGGAAGCAGTTTTCATGTTGCAGGGGGGCCCGGTCGATTGTTTTGCCGGAGAGCAGAATGCCGTTTTGTCCACGGTTCACCAGCTGCCATTGGTTGTCGAGGAATTGCAGTTCGGCATGAAGGCGGGAGACGCGAGCGTCGGGAATTACGATGTCGTTGTCTGGGGAGCGTCCAATTTTTATGATCGCCTGGCCTTCAAACTCCCAGGCCTGCACGGGCTCACCCCTTCGGGGATCAAGCAGAAGAAGGCTGACCTTACCCACATCAGGCATGGGGAACCTGTCCTGAATCATTAAGCTTCTCCTCGCGAGCGGCGCGCGCAGCAGTCCAAGTTGTACAAGGACTTACAAGAGCGTACCGCCGGTTCCGGAAGCCTTCCAATAGAAAATATCAATTCAATGGATAACCATCCAATATCGGCTGACTTGGTGTCTTCTCTCGGGTCTGGGGCGAAAAAAGAGGTTTGGAAGGCGAGGAAATGCAGGCGATTCCGCCCGGTTTTAGCCGGGACTTGATTACTACTTCACTAATAAAATTATAGTAATTCAGGTGAGAAGCTTCTTTTGCCCTCTACTGTTTGAAGCAGGAGGTGCCCCCGGAATATCCAACTTCCGGGGTGGAAGCGGTCAGAACTGGAAAATTTAGAGGCTTTTGAGTCCACTTGGGCGTGGGAGGGGGCTTTTGACGGCGACCAGCTCACGTTCCACGATTTTTTCCGGAGCCTCGCCGGTGCCGTAACAAAGGGTGCAAAGGTGACCGGAGCCGTCGGTTTTACGACCGTGACATTTTAAACAGGCGAGTCTCATAGAATTCCAGTTCCTCGAGTTGCGGATATTCAATTTGTCGTACTTCGAATTTCAGCCTTGGAATCGCACATCTTCACATTGCACAGCCTTGGGGGATAAAGGCACGAATGCGATCCGGATGTACGGCGGCTTAATTCGGCAAGGCCAGTTGCAAACAATCTCACTGAGCTACTTTGACCATCATACGCTATAAAGCTCCATAAAGCTCCGGTTCGCTGCTGAAACGGGATATTGAAGCAAAGGGGCAAGTTAGCCGCCATGCTTTCAGGCAGATAGTGAAACGGTTTTCTTGATGCCAAGGGGCTGCTGCTCTATGATTGCTCCCGTTTGCCGACTCCAGAACCGCCGAGTCTTGAGGACCGGTTCCTTTGAGGAAAACATCCATGGTTCGACCGCTCGCAGTAATGATTCTTGTGGCCTCTTTCGCGGGCCTTGCAATAGCGCAGGCTCCTTCCGACGCTTCCACGCAGCCGTTCGCCGCGGGCCCACCGCTCAAGATGACGCCGAATGCACGGACCTATGGCGGGTTCCGGTTTGCGGAAAGCGTTTCCTACGATCCCGACCGAGACCTGTATGTGGTGCCCAGCGCGGGCATATCGCAGGACATCATCCCCAATGATGGCTATGTCTCGCTGATCAATCCCGATGGCACGGTGAATACCCCGAAGTGGATTGGCATCAACCGCAATGGCTTGACGTTGAATCACCCGATGGGCAGCGACATCATCAACAAGAAGCTGTATGTGGCGGACATCAATGTAGTGCGCTGGTTCGATATGGCTACGGGAAAACCGCTGGGCAATGTGACAGTGGAAGGCGCATCGCGACTGAACGACATCGAAGTGGCGGAAGATGGAACGATTTATGGCACACAGACGGGCGATGCTAAGGACAGCACCAGCTGGCGGGTGTACAAGGTTACCCCCGACGGGAAGACGTCGGTGTTCGTGGAAGGTGCTCCGCTGAATTTGCCGAATGGTATTGCCTTCGATCCCAAGGGGAACATTGTGGTGGTCAACATCGGCACGAAGGACGTGGTGACGTTCTCGCCCGAGGGCAAGCTGCTGCTTACGGAGCAGTCCTATGATGCGGGCAATGACGGGCTGGCGATTCTACCGGATGGAACCAAGTATGTTTCCAGCGTACGGGTGGGGACGGTGGCGCGCATCCGCCCGGGGAAACCGGCGGAGCTGGTGGCTTCTGGCATTCCCAGCGCGGCTTCCATGACCTACGATCCCAAGCGGAAGCGGCTTGTAATTCCCATGAACGACTTCAACGCCATCACGTTTGTCGAACTCAAGTAAGAACGAAGCTATAAGACAACGAAGCTACAAAGCTAAATCGCTGCAATGGAAAGGGCCGCCCGGAGCGGCCCTTTTTGTTTATGGTGAGATTGCTGTTCGAAGTACTAAAAGACGTACTTGAGAGCAAACTGAATCAGCCGGGGATTCACCGAGGTGCTGGTGATCTGTCCGAAGGTGGAGCTGTTGACCTGCAACTGCCCGCCCGTGGGATTGCTGAACTGGGCATGGTTGAAGAGATTGAAGAACTCCGTGCGGAAGATGAGGTTGGCATCTTCGCGGAGGCCTCCCACGCGCGTGGTTTTCTGCAGGGTGGCGTCGAAGTTCACCTGTCCAGGTCCAAGCACAGTTCCATAGCCGCTGTTGCCCCACCCTGTGCCACCCGTTGCGGAGTTGCCGGGAGTCGCACCCACGATCGGAACGGTGCTGAACGCGGAGGCATTGAAGAATCCGGGTCCCCCGGTGGTTCCTCCGAGCCGCTGCTTCACATCGCCTGCGGTGGCAACGTCACCGGGGCCTTTCCCGGCGGCGTATTGAGCGGTGGAAACCTGCGGTGCTCCGGGGCCAAAGCCGTAGATGGCGCCGCCGCGGGTGTCGCTGATGGTGAGCGGCGTGCCGTTCTGTATCACGGTGACGCCGGAGAGACCCCATCCGTTGGCGACCTTCCCCAACAGGCCCGTGTGATTGCCAAACGGCAGTTCATAGCTGTAGTTGATTGCCAGACGGTGCGGACGATAGTAGGCGTACGGACCGTATCGCAGATTGTTGGGATCGTTGAAGGTGAAGTATCCGGTC
>DASZRZ010000181.1:0-6943 GCA_035548935.1 Terriglobales bacterium | reverse complement strand
ATTCTCGATGCCTGGATGCTCTACCGGTTCTTCTCCGTTCACGACGAAATGCCGGCAACCGGCGGGAATTGACGCAAGACACGACCAACCCCGCAGGAAAAGCTAAGCCAGAAAATTCAATGTAGATGAAATCGGGGTAGTGTCCTAATTTGAAATCAGAGTTAACCGCTTGTCGCTTACAAAAACAAGGCCAAGAATGATAAACATAACCCCGATACGGATAGGCAAGCCATCATCCATCCAATGAGCGACTCGCCAGATACTAAGCCCTCCAATCTCGACGATACAAAAGCCTCCAATGAAGTCACACCACCACGGCCATCCTACCTCCTTGTCCTCATTAGGGATTGGCTCCGTTGCAGGAAGGATGCTCCACGCGAGAAGTCTAAAACCGCTGACTGGGTGTTGGTTGCGCTGACCATTGGGATTGCCGTAGCTGCCTTTTGGTCGGCTTCTATTTTTCAAGAGCAATTGAAGGAAGCACGGCGAGCTACAGAGATACAGGGGCGTCCATGGCTGTCCGTAGAAGCCCACCCCATAAACGGCCTGATTTTTGTGAATGGCGACCAACCGGTATTGGTGCTCAAATTCTCTGTAAAAAACGTCGGTCACTCGATTGCGAAAAATGTCCAGATTGATGCGAAGATGTTCCCCACATCCGCTGCGATGCCAGTAGCCACCGATGCCGCCCAACATCAGCGGGAACTTTGCGACCATCCAAAAATCAGCCAGATTGGAGCATTCGATTTGTTTCCCGTCGAACAGCCAGCGGAACGGGAATTGGATATTAGCGCGCTCCCCTCTAGCGTAGCTGCGCAGGCGGTGGAGATCTCCGGCGATAAGCCGCGCAAATTTGTTGGATTCTATGTGGTCGGGTGTGTTACTTATCGGTTCAGTTTTGGGCCTGAATTCCACCAGACTCGTTTCGCCTATCACCTTCGGCCAGTGGCTATGTCCAAAGACCATACGCTGTTCATGGCCCCAGATGGCGCGGCAATCATGACTGGTTTCGAGATAGGAGTGAGTGTTCCTAAGGATCGACTTGGGATGACTCAGGAGCTCTTTGCCTTGAACGATGCCAATTAGGGCCATAAAGGCCAGTGCCCAAATTAGGACACTACCGAAATCGGGCCGGAGTGGAGACCATCTCTCCAAAACCTCCGGCCCGCTTTGCTTGCCTGCTTTCTAGTTTTCGCCCTTGACCAGCACGGCTGTACCTTCGCCAGCCGCTGCACCGCTGCCCCACAAGGCGCCGGAACCCCAGAGGGCCCCACTGCCCCACAGGGCTCCGTTGCCTCCCACGGCTCCACTACCCCACAGAGCGCCGCTACCCCAAAGGGCTCCGCTGCCCCAGAGAGCACCGCTGCCCCAAAGGGCTCCGCTGCCCCAAAGAGCACCACTACCCCAGAGAGCGCCATTGTCATTCACAAAATTGTGGTCGCCCCAAACGGCGGTGCTGCCCCACAGGGCCCCACTGCCCCAGAGAACTCCGTTATCGAAGATCAGATGGAAGGAGTTGTCGGCGGAGTCGTAGTAAGCAGAGGGTGACTTCGCCGACAGGGTGGCAACATCGGTGTCGATCAGCGCCGCGGAGAGATCCAGATAGCCGGCGCCAATGGTGAAGACGTCGTACTGGCTGGTGTAGGTCTGTCCGGTGGCCGGATCGTAAACCGAGCTGAAGAGCGGGAACGTTTTACGGGCGGTCTTCATCAGACGCGCCTTGACCTGGTCAGGAGTGAGTGAGGGTTGCGCCTCCAGCAGATCGGCCACAGCCCCGCTGGCAATGGCAGCCGCCATGCTGGTTCCGCTCTGCCGGTAGTAGGCGGTGGAATCGGAACCGGAGGGCGCGCCCGTCATGTAATAGCTGAGGGGAACGCGGTTTTCGCTGAAGTTGGCGTAGAGGTATCCGGCGCTGTCCGCCAGCGAGACCACGCGATTCCCGGCGGCAACAAGGTCGGGCTTCGCGATGGTATCGATGATGGTCGGACCCTTCGAGCTGTAGCTGGCGATGGTGTCGTCGGCGGTGGACAGGGTGTCCTGCGCCTTCATGGCTCCCACGGTCAGCACATAGGGATCGTTGGCTGGAGCATTGATGGTTCCGTAGCCCTCCGTGCCCGCGGAGTTGTTGCGGCCGTCATTGCCTGCGGCCACAACCACGACCATGCCCGCGTTCCAGGCCCGTTCCACGGCCTGGCAGAGAGGATCGTCGGCATAACTCTCATATACCGGACGCCCCAGCGACAGGTTGATGACACGGATGTTGTATTGCTCTTTGAGCTGGATGGCCCGGTCCAGGGCGGCGATCACCCAGCTGTCCTGCCCGTGGCCGGTATCGTCGAGCACCCGCAGGTTAATGAGGTTGGCGGTGTGCGCCATGCCCTTGATGGGGTTGAAGCAGTTGCCGCAAGCCGACTGCGCTCCATTACCGGCGATCATGCCCGCGATATGCGTGCCATGGCCGTAAAGGTCCGCCGTGGTATTGGATCCCGCGACAAAGTTCTGGCTATAGACAACGCGGGAGGTATTCGAGCCCTGGGCTTCGAGATCGCTGCTCATGCTGATGCCGCTGTCGATTACAGCGACTCCGATCCCGGTGCCGTCGTAGCCTGAATTCCAGGCATAGCTGGCTCCCGCGGCAGCGGTGGAGTAGATGAGCGAGGCGCCGACATTGTGATCCGGCGAAATATGCGAGACTTCCGGATCGTCGGAGAGATCCCGCAACTGCCGGAGAGGAATCGATGCTCTTATTCCTCGAACAAGCCGGAGTTCGGAACCGACCTTGCCCGAATGGCGCCGGATACGGTCCTTGTGCCTCTCGCCCGGCGACGTCTTGTACTGCACAATGACATCGACGGTTTTATCGCCACGGAGCTTTTTGAGATCGTTGGAAAGCTTGGAGTCGCCCGCGAAGGCGCCTAGGGACACCATGAGCACGAAACAAAGAACCTTCTTCATTTGTCCTCCCAGTTTGGCTGATAGCCGGGGGGGTGTGCTGCATCCTGATCTCCACGGGATTCCTCGCAAATCATTGAATCAAAAATAGATATTGGATCATCGGAAGAAAGCCGCACATCTCTGCAACCGGAGTGGCAAAAAAAGACCACCGCGCTCTGGCTTCTTCCCACGTAGGTGGAGAGGAGTGAAAAATGTTGCGATGCTTATTTGGGATGCTTATTTGGGATGGTTATTTGTGATGCTGATTCGATGGAGAAGACTCGATGCGGTTCAGCCGTTGGCAGGCTGTTCGACTTTGGCTTTGCGAAGCGCCGAGTGAACGGCAATGAGCTCCTGCAACACCGGCCTCAGCCAGCGCAGGTCGAGCGCATTGGCCCCGTCCGACAACGCCTGGGCAGGGTTGTCGTGGACTTCCATAAAGACACCGTCCACTCCGGCGGCAACCGCGGAGCGTGCAAGCACAGGAATGAACTCCGGCTGGCCGCCGGAGACGGGGGTTTCCTCCGCTCCCCCCTGCGAGCTACCACCGGCTGAAGGCAACTGGACCGAGTGGGTTGCGTCGAAGACCACCGGCGCGAGCTTGCGCATGATGGGAAGTGAGCGCATGTCCACCACGAGGTTGTTATAGCCGAACGACGATCCGCGCTCGGTGAGGAAGATTCTTTCGTTGCCGGTGGAGCGGCACTTCTCCACCGCGGGCCGCATGTCCTCCGGGGCAACGAACTGTCCCTTCTTGATATTCACGGCGCGGCCGCTGCGTCCGGCGGCAACCAGCAGGTCGGTTTGGCGGCAGAGGAAGGCCGGTATTTGCAGAATATCCACGGCGGCGGCCACCTCGGGAACATGGGCGGCTTCGTGCACATCCGTGAGCACCGGAACCTTAACGAGTTCCGAAACCTTGTGCAGGATACGAAGGCCATCCATCAGGCCGGGCCCGCGATAGCTTTTGAGCGAGGTGCGATTGGCCTTGTCGTAAGAGGCTTTGAAGATAAAGGGCACGCGCAGGGCGCGTGTGACCCCGGCAATGCATTCGGCCATCTTGATGGCGTGAGCCTCGCTTTCAATCACGCAAGGTCCGGCGATGAGAAACAGCTCACCGCCCCCGATGTTTACATCGCCGACCTGGAAGGAAGCAGACAATCGCTCTTTTTATTATTTCAAAATCCCGGGCAAACTAACTTTTACCCACGCGCTCAGGCCTTAAGAACTGCGCAACTTGTTCCGTTTGCCGCGTCTGCCGCCGGTTGAGGCCGTTCTCATACGCTGCCTTAACGAACGACACAAACAGCGGGTGCGGCTCCAGCGGCTTGGACTTGAACTCCGGATGGAACTGGCATCCCAGGAAGTAGGGATGGTCCGCAATTTCCACGATCTCCACGTAGGTAGAGTCGGGAGTGACGCCAGTAATCCTCAGCCCGGCGGCGGTGAGAGGTTCCTCGTATTCGCGATTGAATTCGTAGCGATGGCGGTGGCGCTCACTGATCTCCGCCTCGCCGTAAGATTGATAAGCCAGCGAACCCGCCTCCAGCTTGCAGGGCCAGGCCCCAAGGCGCATGGTTCCGCCCAGCTCTTCAACGCCCCGCAGTTCGCGAAGCTTGTAGATGATGCGATGCGCCGTGGCAGGATCGAATTCGCTGGAGTTGGCATCTTCCAGTCCCACGACGTTGCGGGCAAACTCAATGCAGGCGGTCTGCATTCCCAAACAGATTCCGAAGTACGGAACCTTTTTCTCGCGGGCGTAACGAATGGCGTTCAGCATTCCGGCGATGCCGCGCTTGCCGAAACCACCGGGGACCAGAATGCCGTCAAAGCCCTCAAGCTGGGCTTCATACTCATTGCCCTTGGTCTCCAGACCTTCGGCCTCAATCCAGGAGAGCTTCAGCTTCAGGTTGTGGGCCAGCGCGCCATGGATCAGGGCTTCTTTCAGTGACTTGTACGAGTCCTCGTATTCCACGTACTTGCCCACCAGGGCAATGGACACCTCGGCCTTGGGGTTATAGATGCGGTCCACCAGCTCCCGCCAGCGGCTCATGTCGCGGTCGCGGGCCTGTATGTGGAGATATTTCAGAACGAGATCATCCACGCCCTCGTTGGCCAGCATGAGGGGAACTTCATAGATGGAACCGACATCCTTGGCCGTAATGACGGCTCCGTCTTCCACATTACAGAAGAGCGCGATCTTGGACTTCAGATCCCTGGCGAGAAAACGGTCGGTACGGCAGAGCAGGATGTCCGGCTGAATACCGACGCTGAGAAGCTCTTTCACCGAGTGCTGTGTGGGCTTGGTCTTGAGCTCGCCGGCAGCAGCAATAAACGGAACCAGGGTGACATGAACGAAAAGAGTATTCTCGCGTCCCAACTCCTGGCGCATCTGGCGGATGGCTTCAATGAAAGGAAGCGACTCGATATCGCCGACCGTTCCGCCGATTTCGACCAGGACCACATCGACATCCTGGGAAATCTTCTTCATCGCCGCCTTGATCTCGTTGGTGACGTGCGGGATGACCTGAACCGTCTTGCCCAGGTAGTCGCCACGCCGCTCCTTGGCGATGATCTGCTCGTAGATGCGTCCGGTGGTCCAGTTATTGTCGCGGGTGAGCCGGGAGTGAGTAAACCGCTCGTAATGGCCGAGGTCGAGATCGGTTTCGGCGCCGTCGTCGGTCACGAACACCTCGCCATGCTGAAAAGGCGACATGGTGCCGGGGTCAACGTTGAGATAAGGGTCGAACTTTTGCAGGTTGACTCTGAGCCCCCGGCTCTCCAGCAGGCACCCAATCGAGGCTGCCGCCAGGCCTTTCCCCAGGGAAGACACAACACCACCGGTCACAAAGATGTACTTTGCCGACATCCGCGCCTCAAACTTTCAAGTGTATGTGAATTGTGCCGCCGGTATGGGTGCACGACCAATTATGTCAGAAATCGCAGCGGGATGAAATACGCAGTTCAGGTTAAATCGCCAGCCGTGACGCTCGTCACATGAACCGGAACAGGAGCATAATGATGGAGGTGCAGTATGGGAATCCTGATATGCCGCCGCTCCCCTGTGTGGCTCGGAATCGCGCTGCTGGGCGCCGTGGCCTGCATGCCTTTCCCTGCCCTGAATGCTCAGAAGCCGGGCACAAAGGCGGCTCCCGCGCCCATAAAGCGCGCCCCAGCGAAGTCGCCTCCCGAAGTAGAAAAGCCAGAAGAAGCTGTTCCTGAGGAAATTCCCGGCCAGCCCACGCAAACCCGGCGACTTATAATGAAAGATGGATCGTACCAGTCCACCGTGCGATGGGAGATTCATGGCGACCGCGTTCGCTATCTGAGCGCCGAGAGGTACCAGTGGGAGGAGCTTCCCAGGGAGATAGTGGACTGGAAGGCGACAGAAGAATACGGCCAAAAACCGTCCGAGCCCAAAATCTCATCCGAGGCAATCCAGGCCGCTCAAGAAGAAGAGCGCAAAGAAAAGGCCGAACTGGATGCCAGTAATCCCGAGGTTGCCCCTGGAATGCGCCTGCCCAACGGCGGAGGAGTCTATCTTCTGGACGTTTACCGCGGCGAACCTGAATTAGTGGAACTGGTGCAGAACGGGGGCACAATCAATGCCAACCGCAGCCGCAACGTGCTTCGCGCGGCCATCAATCCGCTTGCCAAAAATAAACAGACGATTGAGTTGCCAGAATTAAAGGCCCGCATACAGGCACATGTACCCGATCCGGTCATCTACCTGAACATTGATGGGGATCGCGACGCCGACGCGGCACCGGCTCCGGCAAAGATCTCGGAGAGATTTCGTATCGTGCGGGCACAGCCGCAGCCCAAGAAAAAGTCCCGCGTAGTAGGGACCATTGAGTTTGCCATCTATAGCGGCACCGCGCAGAAGCAGGATGCCATTGAAACCACGGTTGTATCCGCGGGCAGCAGTTGGATCAAAGTAATGCCCGCGCAGCCGCTCAGTCCCGGCGAATACGCCGTGGTGGAGATGCTCGGTAAAGGCGTAAATCTT
>DASZRZ010000180.1:0-3387 GCA_035548935.1 Terriglobales bacterium | reverse complement strand
CCCACAGTCTTAGTTTAGATGAAGAGGGATTCGATGAAGAGGGTTTAGAGGAAGGAGAGGGTTTCGAAGAAGGTCCCATGCTGCAGGGGGTGGCTGGCAAGGGACGGGTTTCATCCGTAAAGCACTGTATGGAAGGCGATTCGAGAATTTAGATCGGGAGGCGGAAAATGATGGTTTGGGGGATTTATTTTATGGTTCGGGAGGAGTACTCTTTTTTCGCTGACGTCTGCGTGGGCCCACCGCCCGATTTCTTTTCCTGCCTGTGAGTCGTGGATGGGGCCGTGGAGCAGACAGATTGCCGGGAATCTTGCCGCCATGGTGTATCTCATCATCGCCGCCTCGGTAGTGAGCTTTGCAGGCCTTGTTGCCCTGCTCTCAGTTGCGCGGTCCGCAGCCTACAAAGTCAGGGAAGCCAGGGTCGCGCCCGAACCTTTCTTTTTTGGGATGACGTATGCCCAGGCCTTCGAGGACGATTACGGCCTGATCTGGCAAACCCAGGTGCCAGCGCTGGAATTGATCTGGAGCGCCGGGCGCCGCGGTCTTCCCATGCAATCCCTGAAAGCCTGGTTTCACAATGCCGCGAGGTTATATCCCGACCTGTTTGAAGGGCACACCTTCGAAGAGTGGGTGGAATTCCTGCACAAGTCCCGGGTTGCGAATAGCGATAACGGGGAGCGGCTGCATTTGACGGCGCTCGGCTGCAATCTGCTCGATTACTGCCGCATGGCGGGTTGAGGATTGAAAGCAGGGCGGGGTCCAGGTTCAGCGGAATCCGTTGGATCGAGCTTCCAGGAACGATTGCAGAATCAGCACAGCGGCCATGCGGTCCACAGCTTTGGCCCGCTTTCGACTACTGACATCCGCCTCGCGAAGCAGGCGATTGGCTTCAGCCGAGGTCAGGCGCTCATCCCACATGTGGACCGGAAGCGGGAAGCGTTTTTTCAGGTCCTCGGCGAAATCGTTGACCGCCTCGGTCTGCCTGCTGACGGCGCCGCTGAGCCGCAGCGGATATCCCACGACAATTTCCTGAATGTTGAACCGGCGGATGGTGCGCTGAAGAGCGGAGAAGTCGAAGCTCTTGTTCTTACGGCGAATGGTATCCAGTCCCTGAGCGGTGAGCCCGAGCGAGTCGGAAACTGCCTGGCCGATGGTGTGCGAGCCCACGTCCAGAGCCAGAATCCTTCCGTGCGGCGGAGGGGTACCAGAAGATGCCGCGTCTGGCTGCGGACGGGCGGGCGATTCCTGGGAGGTTTGCGTCAACTGCTCCGGGGCTTGGGGTTGATGCGGGGCTCGGTCGGAGGCTGGTGGCAATCCCCCCGCTGACTCTCGTCGCTGCACAGGCACGGCTGTAGTATAGTCCGCCCAAAGGAGTTGTTATTGCGGGTTTTTCAGGGGTGAACGCGCTGGCACGCGGTGAACACGCGGGCCGCGGAACCCCTGCCGCACTCCATGAGGTGGTGCAGTTTCTATGGCGAGCGAGTTGGGAGAGAGCAATCCGATCAAGCTGGTGGAAGCGGAAAGCCCAATCGAGGCAGCAGCCTCGGAGATTCAGGCTTTGGGGACGTCGCGAAGCGGCCAGCCAGTGGCTTCCCCAAGTGGGACCGCCACGAGTGGGACGAACGGTCCGCCGGTTCTGCTGACGCTGCTGGGAGTGCTGGCGGCATGCTACTTCGCGAAGCTTCCAATCATTGTGCTGCTGCTGGCCATTCTGCTGGCGTATGTGCTGACTCCGCTTGCCGATCTGCTGCGCAGAATGCGGATGCCCCACTCGGTGGCGTCGGGATTGGCGGTGGGGATTTTTCTGGCCGGGACGTATGGACTGCTGGTTGTTTCCTATAACAGCGCGGTGTCATTCGGCCAGCAGATGCCGAGGTACTCGCGGAATATCCGCCAGGTGGTGGAGCGGTTCCGCAGCCGGGCGCGTGAAATTCAGAAGACAACGGAAACGGTACTGCCGCAGGATGCGGATGAGAAGCAGCGTCCCACGGTGACCATCGAGCAGCGAACCACGTGGCGGGATCTGCTGACCACCGGTTTGGGACCGGTATGGGAGATCATCTTCGCCGCCTCGTTTATTCCTTTCCTCACGTATTTCATGCTCACCTGGCAGGATCACGTGCGATCGGCGACGGTGATGCTGTTTCCCATGAAAAGCCGGAATACCGCCTATGTGACAGTCGGGCTGATTTCACGCATGGTCCGGGGCTTCCTGGTGGGGAATCTGTTGATCGGCTTGTTCATGGGCGGCGTGAGCGTGCTGGCGTTTGCGTATCTGCGTGTGCCCTATTTTTACTTTATCGGAATTATCAGCGGCTTCTTGAGCCTGGTGCCGTACCTGGGAGTTCTGCTGGCGGCGATTCCGCCCCTGCTGGCGGGCATTGGAGAGATCCGGTCGGCCAGTCTGATTGTGATCGCGGTGACGGTGGTGTTGCTGCACCTGTTTGCCCTCAATGTGCTTTATCCGAAGATTCTGGGAGCGCGGCTGCAACTGAATCCCCTGGTCGTGACCATCGGGCTGCTGTTCTGGGGCTGGATGTGGGGAGGCATGGGGCTGGTGCTGGCGATTCCGATCATGGCAGCAATCAAGATTGTGTTCGATCACGTAGAGCCGCTGCGGGGCTACGGAGCCTGGCTGGGCGAGTGATGCCGGGCCCGAGTAATGCTGGAGGATTGAGCCGGGGGTTGGGAGAAGAAAGATCAGGAGCAAAAAAAGATCAGGGGCAAAAAAGAACGGGTGGTTCGATGAGAACCACCCGTAGAATTTTGATAAGGGACTGAGCTGAAATCAGGCTTCGCCCACGATGGATTCGGGGAAGCGCAGCTTTGATTTGGACAAAGCCTTGGAGAGCACGTGCTCGATTTCTTCTTCGTGGCAATTTTTTGCCATCGCCAATTCAGTAACAAGCAGGAAACGGGCCCGTTCCAGCATTTTCTTCTCGCGGAACGAAAGCGGTTTCGATTGACTCAGTTGAAGCAGGCTTTTGAGCACCGCGGCCACTTCCATCAGTGAACCGGTGCGCATCTTGTCGGAATTTTCCTTGAAACGGTATTTCCAGTCGGTATGGCTACAGCACTTCCCGTCGGTAAGGTACTCGACGATTTTTTGAACTTCGCCATTGCGGACTACCCGGCGAAGGCCCACACTGTCCACGCTGTGGAATGGAACCATGACCTTCAAACTGCTGTTTTTGATTCTGAGGAGATAGAAGCGTTCCACCGTGGCGCCGGATGTGCGGCTGCTGATCTGTTCAATAATTCCTACGCCATGGTTGGGGTAAACTACGCTGTCACCGATATCGAAACGAAGGACGGAGCTGCTACTCATGCAAGGCACCCTGTAAGGAAGGTTAATGAGGCCGAGTTCCCTAGCTCTACGAGAATACCCTA
>DASZRZ010000179.1:0-5006 GCA_035548935.1 Terriglobales bacterium | reverse complement strand
TCTGGCCTCCAACGGTTGGCAGCAGGGCAAAGACGCCCTTTTTGCGGCCACCCGCGCCCGGACGTCCATCTTCCATCTCCGACTCGATGCGGATGATCTCTTCGAGATACTGCCTCGTAAGCGGTTCGATGTAAGTGCGGTGGGCGACCTCGGGATCGGTCATGATGGTGGCGGGGTTGGAGTTCGCCAGCACCACCTCGTAACCTTCCGCCTTCAGTGCCTTGCATGCTTGTGTGCCGGAATAGTCGAACTCCGCCGACTGCCCGATAATGATCGGACCCGAGCCGATGACGAGAATTTTCGAAATGTCGGTGCGTTTCGGCATTACTTGGTTGTACCAGCCCTCAATAGTTCTGAAACCTTGGAAATAAATTTCTGGCGGTTATTTTCGGGGATTTGCGATATCCCTTCAACCTCTCCAGTTTTGCGTCATCCCGAGCGCAGAGAGGGATCTGCTCTCTTCACCCCAAAAAAGCTTGGGACATCTTCGTACCAAAGCTCCGCCAAATCCTCCCATACCGGGTTCTCGGACTCGATCAATTGGACCTTCTTCTCTCGCCGCCAGCCCTTCAGTTCCTTCTCCCGCGCGATTGCACTCGAGACATTGGTGAACCTTTCGAAGTGCACCAACCGGTGAACTTTGTAGCGCCTGGTAAATCCGGCTAACAAATCGTTCTTGTGCTCAAACACGCGCCGGTTGAGGTTTCCCGTAATGCCTATATATAAAACACGGGACTTGCTCGCCATTATGTATACGCAGTAGCCAGGCTCTGTCTTTTTCCTTGGCATTATGGGCGCCCGTAAATCAGATCCCTCGCTACGCTCGGGATGACCCAACTTGTTTAGTAAGAGTTACGTAAACCTCAGTTCTTCCTGCCCTTCCACTCCTCCATCATTCCCACGAAATCCTTGAACAGATAGTGCGAGTCGTGGGGTCCGGGCGCGGCCTCGGGATGATATTGCACGCTGAACAGTGGCAGGCTCCGGTGGCGCAGGCCTTCGAGCGTGTTGTCATTCAGGTCGATGTGCGTCAGCTCCACATCGCTTTGCCGCAAGGAGTCGGGATCAACCGCGAAGTTGTGGTTATGGGCCGTGATCTCCACCTTTCCGGTCAGTAATTGCTTCACCGGATGGTTGCCGCCGTGGTGTCCAAACTTGAGCTTGTAGGTCTTGCCGCCCAAAGCCAGCCCAATCAGCTGATGTCCCAGGCAGATGCCGAACACGGGAACGCGCCCCATCAACTGGCGGATGTTCTGATGCGCATAAGTCACCGGCTCCGGATCGCCCGGGCCATTGGACAGGAAGACGCCGTCGGGCTTCATGGCCATAACATCCTCCGCGCGCGTCTCGGCGGGAACTACGGTCACCTGGCAGCCCTCGCTTGCCAGCTTCCGCAAAATGTTGTGCTTGATTCCGTAGTCGTAGGCCACCACATGGAAGCGGGGCGGTTCATCTTTTACGCCGACCATCTCTGTGGGCTCGTGCGAACGCTCGCCGGTCTCCCAGACATAGCGCTGCTTGGTGCTGACCTGCTTTGCCAGATCGGTGCCGTCCATTTTGGGGATGGCACGAGCCTTGGCTACAAGCTTTGCGGGATCCGTTTCAATCGACGACAGAACTCCGCGCATCACCCCGTGCTCGCGCAAGTGGCGAACCAGGGCGCGCGTGTCGATATCCGCCAGCACCGGGATGCGGAAGCGCTCAAGATAGTCCTCGGCAACCTCCTGCGAGCGCCAGTTGGAGCTGATGGGCGAGAACTCCCGCACGATCAGGCCCTCAATAAACGGACGGTTCGATTCGTTATCTTCGGGGTTGGTGCCGTAGTTGCCGATCTGGGGATTCGTTAGAACGACGATCTGCCCGGCATAGGAGGGATCGGTAAAGATTTCCTGATAACCGGTTAGGCTGGTATTAAAAACAACTTCCCCGTAGCACTCGCCTTTCGCGCCAAAGCCTCTGCCGCGGAAGATTCGCCCGTCTTCCAGGGCCAGAATTGCCTGCATTCGTACTCCCGGGTGTGGATTTTAGAAATTTTATCAGAAGCACGCGCTTTCAAACAGAGGCGCGAAATACAGTATTAGCGCAGCATTCCCAGTTTATCCACAGGCCAGTAGACGAAAACCGCCTTGCCGTAGATGAATTTCTTCTGCACCGGACCAAAGTCGCGGCTATCGCTGGAGGAGCTCCGGTGATCGCCCAGAACAAAATAGGCTCCCGCGGGAATCACCATCTCCGGGTAGGAGTGAACGTCGAGAAACTCGGATGGAACATACGGCTCGTACATCTCCTGGCCGTTCACAAAAACCACTCCATCCTCGATGCGAACCCTGTCTCCCCCCAGCGCAATCACGCGCTTGATGTAGCTCTTGGAGACATCCCGGGGATAATGGAAGACCACGATATCCCCACGGGAAATGCTCTCCAGGTGGTACACGAATTTATTGACGAAAATGCGCTCCTGGTCCTGAAGACCCGGAAGCATGCTGGTGCCCTCCACCTTTACCGGCTGGTAGAGAAACACGATGATGAAGCCAGAAATCAGAAGCGAAACCAGCAAATCCCTCATCCACCGGGAAACCGTGAGGATGGTTCGCGGGGGGGCTGATAAAACCGGGCCCGCGGGACGCTCGGAGATGGGTTCTTCCAATTCCATGGCTGACAACGCCATTATAGACGTGAGAGTACTGGAAAGGTTACAGGTAGCGCCTCCGCCCCTCCCGAACCGTCCCTGGCCCTGTTTTCAGGTACAATCGTTGCTCGGTCCGCTATGAAGAGCCTCTCGATTCCAGCGATGATTGTTACCCTCGCGGTCGTGGTGCTGGCCCAGGGCGATGTACCGGCGCACCATACCGCGCCTCCGGGCAGGGGAGACACCCTACCGCCCATCCTGGCCGGGGAGCAGCTACTTGGTCCGGAATTTACGCACCCTTCGCAAAAGCGCTCCAACGAGCTGGCAGCCAAAATCCAGGAAGTCGTCTACCAGCAACCCTGTTACTGCCACTGTGATCGCGGCTTTGGTCATACCAGCCTGCGGACCTGTTATCAGTCCACGCATGCAACCGGCTGCTCCATCTGTATGCAGGAGGTTTTTTACAGCTATCAAATGACCAGGCAGCACAAAACAGCCGCACAGATACGGCAAGGAATTATCAACGGAGAGTGGAAGAAGATTGATCTGGAGACTGCGGCTTCGATCCGCTAGATCGGATCTCGCGGCGAAAAACTGCTGAAAGAGCTTCGGTTGACGCCCGGCGCTCAATCTACTATAACGTGCTCGCGTGCAGGGAAAGGCCAGCCCAGCTTAGGCCAGCATTCAGTACCGCTTTTCAACATGGCGGTGGAAATCTGTACCCGGCGAAGCTCGTCTGGGAACACATCGATGACTAAAAAAGTCGTAGCTCGGGTTTCAGTTCCTCCTTCTAAGGCTAAGAAAAAATTAATGGTTACCAAGGCAGAGAATCGATCATCCAAGACCGGCAAGCAAGTGCCGCAACGCCCACCGGCGGTAAAAAATCCGGGTTATCAACAGGCTGTTGATAACTACCAGCAGGGCTTGAAGCTTCTGCAGGAGCACAAATTCGAACGCGCCAAGGCCGCACTTCAAAAAGTAATCGATAGCGGACAGCGTGAACTGGCGGATCGCGCCAAGGTTCACATGAGCGCATGCAACCAGCAGTTGGCCCGCGGCAACAATGTATTCAAAACTCCCGAGGAGCACTACGACTTCGCGGTCTCGCTCATGAACCTGGGTGAGTTCGTGGAGGCGCGTGAGCACCTGGAAAAGATCCTGAAGCAGGCGCCAGAAGCCGATTACGCATGGTATGGAATGGGCGTTCTGGAATGCCTTACGGGCCACCAGGAGGATGCGCTCAAGGGCCTCGCGGAATCCATCAAGCGCAACCCTGCGAATCGTTACCAGGCGCGCAACGACTCGGATCTTCGCAACCTTGCCGACGATCCGCGTTTCACTGAACTTATCTATCCGGAACCGGATGGGCACTAGCTCATCTGCATAAGCCTTGTGGAACATGAGCCTTCTGGCAGAAGAGGCAGCGGTTGAATCCCCGTAGAGAACAGGGAAACACTCCATCTTCCCAGCCGCTTCGCGAAGCCGGCGCAGGCGGTAAGGGGCTTAAGGTCGTGGCCATCGGCGGCGGCACCGGGCTCTCAACCTTGCTGCGCGGCCTGAAGCAATACGTAAGCCGTCCTTCGGACCCTCATCGCAGGGAGGGCCCCTTCATCTCGGAGCTCACCGCCGTGGTTACCGTGAGCGATGATGGGGGCTCCAGCGGACGGCTTCGCAAGGAACTCAAGCTCCTGCCCCCCGGCGACGTTCGCAATTGCATCGTGGCTCTCTCCGAGGATGAAGCCCTGCTGTCGCGCCTGTTCCAGTACCGCTTCCGGGGCGACTCCACCCTCGACGGCCACAGCTTCGGCAATCTCTTCCTCGCGGCATTAACCGGTGTGACCGGCGACTTTGCCGAAGCAGTGCAGCTCTCTTCCGAAATTCTGGCCACCCGCGGCCATATCTACCCCGCCACAATCAGCGATGTGCAGCTGCGCGGCGTAATGGATGATGGCAGTCGGGTCAGCGGTGAAACCAGCATTACTCACAGTAAACGGCGCGTAACGCGCGTGGAACTCCTTCCCGCCGATGTGGAGCCTCTGCCCGAAACTCTGCGCGCAATCGCCCGCGCCGACCTCATCACCATGGGACCGGGGTCGCTCTTCACCAGCCTGATCCCCAACATTCTGGTTAATGGAATCGCTGAGGCCATCGCCTCTTCGGGCGCGGTGAAAGCCTACGTCGGCAACCTGATGACACAGGCCAACGAGAGCCTTGGCCTTACAGCCGCCGATCACATCCGCGCCATCTACTCCCATGCCGGTCATCCCATCTTTGAATATGCCCTGATGAACAGCACCACGGCATCCTCTCAGCTGCGGGCGAAGTATGCCCTGGAGGCCTCCAACCAAATCGTGGTCGATCTCGACAAAATTAAGGC
>DASZRZ010000178.1:0-4594 GCA_035548935.1 Terriglobales bacterium | reverse complement strand
GACCGGGAGGGGCGCATCCTGGTGGATAACTACCCTTCATTCTCGGCCCTGCTGCTCCGTGACCAACCGCGAGACCTCGATAAGGATGTGGATGCCATCGCCGCGGGGCTCCACATGGAGCCGGAGGCGGTGCGCGTGCGGCTGCGCCAGTTCGGCACGGTTCCGCAATATCAGCCCATCTTTCTGAAAGACGACATCACGCCGGATGAGTTGTCGTTCATCGAAGCCCATCGCAACGAGTTGCCGGAGCTGGATACGATCATGGCCCACCGGCGGCTGTATCCCAAGGGCGGATTCATGGCTCACCTGATCGGTTATGTGGGCGAGGTCAGCGAGGACATGCTGAACCGTCCGCAGTGGGAGCTTTACGAGCCGGGCGACGTGGTGGGGCAGTCGGGAGTGGAATTATCGTATAACGATGTATTGCTGGGAAAGAACGGCTCGCGGCGGGTGCTGGTCAACAGCCGGGGCCGGGAGGTGGGCCGTGTGGGAGAGACCCCGGCGGTTCCCGGCAAGCAGCTGCGGCTCACGGTGGATCTGGATCTGCAAATCGCGGCAGAGCAGGCGCTGGGTGAGAACGAGGGGGCGATTGTCGCGATGGATCCCAGCAGCGGCGAGGTGCTGGCGATGGTGAGCCGTCCGGTATTCGATCCCAATTCCTTCGCGGTGCGCATCAGTCCCAGGGAATGGAACCGGCTGGTGACGGATGAAGGCAAGCCGCTGCTGAACCGCGCAATCCAGGCACAACTGGCGCCGGGGTCGGTGTTCAAGATCATCATGTCGGTGGCGGGGCTGCAGGAACAAATCTCGCAGACCCTGCGGGTGAACTGCGGTGGCGGCGGCACGTTCTATGGCCGCTACTTCAAGTGCTGGGTGGCCGCGGAGCGCGGCTCGCACGGTGTGGTGGACCTGGCGAAGGCGATTTACCAGTCGTGCGACGTTTATTTCTACACGCTGGCGGAGCGGCTGGGCATCGACCGGATTGCGAAGTATGCAACCTCCTTCGGGCTGGGACAGAAGACGGGAATCGACCTTCCCAGTGAGGTTTCCGGGGTGGTGCCGTCGGAGGCATGGAAGATCAGGAACTTCCGGCAGAAGTGGTATGCGGGAGAAACCATCTCGGTGGGAATCGGGCAGGGCGCGGTCACGGTGACTCCCGTGCAACTGGCACGCGCCATCAGCGCGGTGGCGATGGGTGGAATGCTGAGACAGCCGCACGTGGCCTTTCCCGCGGAGCTGTTGGCAATGGGGCATACCTCAACGCAGGAACTCGACAAGGTGGAGCATGTCACCATCGATCCGGCGAACTGGGAGGCGATCACCGATGCCATGGCCGATGTGGTGAACCCGATTGGAACGGCTCCGAGCGCCCATCTGCAAGGTATCGATTTTGCGGGCAAGACGGGCAGCGCGCAGACGATCAGCAATGCCGCCAAGGCGCGGCTGGCGGGCGGCAAGCAGAAGTTCCGCGATAACGGATGGTTCGTGGGATTTGCTCCGCGGCGGAACCCCGAGGTGGTGGTGGCGGTGCTCATGGTGGGCGGCGAGCACGGCTACCTGGCGGCGCGAGTGGCGGCGCAGGTGGTGCGCGCCTACGTGGAGAAAAAACACGGAAACAAACCGGATATCAAAACCGCTTCGGCGGCCCCGGGGCTGGAGGGAATGGCGGCGGCCAGTCCAGCGAAGGAAGCAACGAAGGAATCAGATGCTGGCCGAGCGGTGAGGGCGAAGGTGGAAGCCGCGATTGCCGGCTCCCGCGCGGAAGATGAGATGGCGGCGCTCTGGACCCATTCCGACTCCGAAGGCCATGAGGTTCTGGATGCCGGAAGGTTCGCCCTCAGGGACTGGGCGGCCAGGCCGGCGGCAAAGCCGCTTGAGCGAGTTCCTTAAAGATCGTGAAACGATATATTTCATTCCGCGACTTCGACTGGCTGCTGGTGGGGCTGGTGCTACTGATCTGCGGGCTGGGCGTGGTGCAGATTTTCAGCGCCACGCATAACACGCGCTATGCCGGCGCCCACGAGAAGCAGGTTTACTGGATACTGGCAGGGCTGGCGATGATGTTCCTGGTGAGCCGTCTGAATTACCAGGTGCTGCTGGAGCAGGTGCATTGGATGTACGGGGTTTCGGTGCTGTCGCTGGTGGCGGTGCTGGTATTCGGGCAGAAGTACATGGGAGCGCGGCGCTGGATACGGATCCATGGCACCACACACGTACAGCCTTCGGAGTGGGTGAAGCTGGTATTGATCCTGGCGGTGGCCAAGTATTGGGCCGATAACCGGTCGCGGGAGTGTACCTGGGCGGATATCATCAAGGCGGGGATGCTGGTGGGGGTTCCGTGCCTGCTGGTGCTGGTGCAGCCCGACCTGGGGACCACGCTGACGTACATTCCGGTGGTGGTGATGGGATTGTTCCTGGGGGGCATGCGGTTCAAGCAGGGAGCGGCTCTGGTGATCATGGCGGCTCTGCTGGCGCCAGTGGGCTGGCATGTACTGAAGCCCTACCAGCGGGAGCGGCTGACGAGCTTTATGGAGCCGGAGGCGGACTACCACGGGTCCGGGTACCAGGTGATTCAGTCGTTGATTGCGGTGGGATCGGGCGGACTGACAGGTAAGGGATTGATGCAGGGGAGCCAGTCGGCACTGAACTTTTTGCCGGTGCCGCAGACGGACTTCATCTTCGCGGCGTTTGCCGAGGAGCATGGATTCGTGGGCGCTATTGGCCTTCTGCTGCTATACTTTATGGTGTTGATGCGGTTGATCCACAATGCCCAGACGGCGCCCGACCGGGCCGGAGGATTTGTGGTGATGGGGGTGGTGGCGGTGTTTGCCTTCCACATCCTGGTCAATGTTGGAATGGTGGTCGGATTTATGCCGGTCACCGGGATACCTTTGCCGTTAATGAGTTATGGCGGGTCTTCTGTGTTATTCATGTTCCTGGCACTTGGCATCGTGATGAATATACGGATGCGCCGGTTCGTGAATTAAAAAGTATTGCCCTGCTTGCGGCGGCAACAGCCGCCAGAGAGCAGAAACAAGATTGAATACGGCGCCCTCCCGTGACGAGGGCAGCCCGGCCTGGAAAGGGTCGGACAGGATACCGCAATCTTCCCAGGCAGTGCAGAGCGGGGAAGACAGGCTTGCGGGTGACACCGCAAAGCAATGAGGCGCCAAAGGGCAGGTAACGGCCCCCCTGGCTGCCGGCGCAAAGAAGATCCGGGGCGCGAAGTGCGCAAAACGGAATCGGAGCGCGGTGGCTGAGAGAGCGGTCACAAACCCGAGGCGCATTGCAGGATTTCCGGTGGTGTTCCACCGGTGGTCCAGGGTGCGAATCATTTTAAAGCTGACAGGAATGTATCTTTTCGACTGCTGCAGGCTCCCCCAGAAAGAAGTAACGCGGGGCGGAGCCGGTATGAGCCATTCCGGACCGATCCAGATTCCGGATTTCAGACGGGCGTGCAACGCTGGCGGGTCTGAGTTCCGGACGAGGGTGGCCGGGGATGGTTCTGGTTGGATGCAGAAGCCGGCAGGAGCCGCGTTAACCGCGAACCAGGAATTGTTTGCGGCATAGCGGCAGGTAGTTGTGGCAGCTTGAATTCGCGCCTGTCCTGATCCCCTCCAACTAGACCGGTGAAAGTTCGCCTTGCGTATGCATGGTGAACCGGAGCAGGTATGTCCAAAGAATTATTCGTGTCTTCCACGCCCCATGAAATCCGGGTGGCACTGGTGGAGGACGGTCAACTTTCCGAGGTGTATTACGAGCGGGAGAACGAGTACACACTCGCAGGCTCCATTTACAAAGGGCGCGTAACCAGGGTTCTGCCAGGAATGCAGTCGGCATTCGTGGACCTTGGGCTGGAGCGCGACGCCTTTCTTTACGTGTCGGACTTCTTCGAGATGGAAGAGGACGACGAGGATTTTGAGCCGGTGGCGGTGAACCGCCAACAGGGCGGCCAACGGCAGGATAGGCCGCAGCAGTCGCGTCCGGAGCAATCTCGGAGAGCCGAGCAGGGTGCGGGCGGCGGTGGGAGTAGCGAGGTCCATCCGGGAGCCGAGGCCGCAGGCGGAGCGCCGTATGTTTTTGAGGGCGGCGAAGACTTTGAAGGCGAGGGCGCGGAAGGCTCGGGCGTCGAAGCCAAATCCGAGGAAGTTTCCGGTGGAGAGGCCGCAGGCGGAGCGCGGGCAGAGTCCGGAGCCGAAGGAGAACGAGGATCGCGTCCGTGGGGCGGACGCAGACGCCGCCGGGGACGGCGGGGACGCGGCTTCCCCGATGCAAAGTTCTCCCGTCCCAGCGAAGGGCGGGAGGCGGATGGTCCGGGCGATGACCAGCGCAGCGAAGGCGCGCAGGAACAACCGGGTGGGAATGAGGAGACACAGCCCAATGTGCTGGCTGCATTTCCCGAGGCGGGTTCAGAGTGGGGATCGGAGCCGGTTTCAGAGGCTAGTTTGGAGCCGGATTTAGAGGTAAGACAGGCACCGATTTCAGACCGGGGACAGCGGGAGCGAGGCAGGCGTGATCAGAGTACTCGCGGCCATGTTGAGCGCGAGAATGTTGAGCGCGAGAATGTTGAGCGCGGTCCGAGTGAGCGCGGTCC
>DASZRZ010000177.1:0-10662 GCA_035548935.1 Terriglobales bacterium | reverse complement strand
CCCACAGTTCATCCTTGGCTACGTGGGCATGCCGCGCCGGTATCACGCATATCCCGAGGAGTTCCAGGTGCTCAACGTGATGTCGAGCGCGGGAGCCTCGATTCTGGCCGTGGGCTATCTATTGCCCCTGATCTACCTGCTGTGGTCGCTGCGGTATGGGGCGATTGCCAGTTCCAATCCCTTCGGCGCGACCGGTCTGGAATGGCGGACTCCTTCGCCTCCGCCGACCTCGAACTTTGAGGACACGCCGGAAGTGACCTGGGAAGCCTACGACTACGAGAGCCTGGAGGAGGTGCCCGTTGTCCGATAGCCACGCATTAACGGTCAACGATCCTGCTTCGGAGCACGCGTTGCAGCATCACTTTGCCGATCTGGAGCAGCAGAAGCAAAGCTCCACGCTGGGAATGTGGCTGTTCCTGGTGACGGAGATCATGTCTTTCGGGGCGCTGATCGCGGCGTACCTGATCTACCGGATGGCCTACCCGGATGCCTGGCAGACGGGCGGGGCGCACATGGACTTCTGGCTGGGCACGGTCAACACCGTGGTGCTGCTGTGCAGCAGCTTTACCATGGTTGTGGCCGTATGGGCGGCTCAAACGGGCAATCGCCGCCTGCTGGTGATGTTTCTTATCATCACCATGATCCTCGGCATAGGTTTTGAGGGCTTCAAGGGGCTGGAATACTTCCGCCACTTTGAAGAAGGATCGCTCCCCGGACCCTACTGGCATCTGGACGTGGCGAACCCCTTCCGCGTGCAGATGTTCTTCCTGATCTATTTCATCATGACGGGGGTTCACGCGATCCACCTGGCGATTGGAATCATCCTGCTCGGGGTGCTGGCGTGGTTCTCCCACAAGGGAAAGTACAGCGCGAACTATTACACCCCGATCGAAAACGCCGGTCTTTACTGGCACTTTGTGGATATCGTGTGGGTTTTCCTGTATCCACTGCTGTACCTGATTGCACACCATCACGCGGGAGGATAGGAGGCCGATGTCCGAGCACGTTGTTCCCTTAAAAACGCACTTCAAAGTTTGGATCGCGCTCATGTCCCTGATGGTGCTGACCGCCTTCCTCTCCACAATTGACCTCGGCTCATGGGGCACCCCGGTGGCGTTGGGCATTGCCGTTATAAAAGCAATGCTGGTGATCCTGTTCTTCATGCATGTGAAGTATGAGAGCCAGAAGATAACCTGGGTGGTGGTTGTAGCCGGATTCTTCTGGCTGGGAATTCTGCTTGTATTCAGCCTCAGCGACTATCTGACCCGGGGTTGGGCGGGCTGGTCGGGGCATTAAGCGGGGCAGGAGAAAGCAGGTACCCATCTTCGGGACACCTGTGTTGTGACCGCGAGATAAGCTGCGTTCTACTTGTTCTTCCAGATGGGCTTGCGCTTTTCGACCACGGCGCGAAGGCCTTCCTGAACGTCTTCCAGGGAATACAGCTGGTTCAAATAGATATCCTGGGAGCGCTTCATGGCCTCTGCCACCGGCAGCCCCATGGAGCTTGAAATCACCCGCTTGGTCATCTCCAGTACGGGACCGCTGAACTCTCCGATTCGTGCCAGAATCTCGTTGACCGTTTTACTGAGTTCGGCCTCAGGCACGACCTTGTTCACAAATCCAAGGGACTGGGCATCTTCCGCGGTGAGCGGCTGGCCGGTTAGCAGAAGCTCATAGGCCTTCTTCCATCCGATGATTGCGGGCAGCATGATGGCGGCAAAGGGCGGAAAGACGCCCATTCTTACCTCAGGCTGGGCAAAGCGGGCATTGGGCGTGGCGATGATGAGGTCGCCGAAGGCCGCTAGCTCCGAGCCTGCGCCGATGGCGGGTCCGTTGACCACGACCACCAGGGGCTTGGAAATCTCTCCGATGGAATGGAAGACACGGTTGAAGGCTTCCAGGGTCTGGAAGATACGGTCGGGGCGCGAATCCTCCAGCGAAATCCCGGCAGAAAATGTTTTTTGGGACGAATCCAGAAGAATGCACTTGATGTCGTGGCGGTTGTCGAGGCTCTCGATGGCCGACGCCAGCTCTGTCATAAGAGGAACCGTCAGCACATTATGGGGCGGATGATTGAGCGTAATGTGGGCAAGAAAGCTGGACGTATCGACCTGAAGAAACCTTGGCGGACCTTGTTCGGGATCCATGAACCCGATGGACATTTTGCCTCCCACGGCGGTGGGGTGATTATCCGTCGAACCCCCGATAGCGGCAAGAACGCGAAAGTGCTTTGAACCACGGAAGAAATCCCGGTTTTCTCCCAAATTGGCCTGCTGTTAGGGGCCTTTGGTTACGAGCCTGACGTCCCGTGGGGGCAGAGGGATTCGCTGCCGCCCCGCCAGCAGCAGGCTGGCGCAGCGCGGGGGCCGGCTGCGATAGAATGGTTCCATGAAAGTGACGATTGGCGCCGACCACGCTGGCTATGAACTGAAAGAAAAGGTGAAGCAGTGGCTGGCGCAAAAAGGCGTTGAGCTGGAGGATCGAGGGACCAATTCCGCTGAGTCCGTGGACTATCCGGACTTTGCGCAGCGGGTGGGCGAGGACGTTGCCGCGGGACGAGCCGACTTTGGAGTGCTGGTATGCGGCAGCGGAATCGGCATGGCCATTGCGGCCAACAAAGTGCCGGGTGTGCGCGCCGCGAATGTCAGCAGCGAGATTGAGGCGGAGTTGTCGCGAGAGCATAACGACGCCAACGTGCTTTCCATCGGATCGCGCATTCTTGACGAAGGCACGGCACACAAGATCGTGGATAAATTTCTGGAGACCAAGTTTGCCGGTGGACGCCATCAGCGGAGGGTGGAAAAAATTTCCGCCCTGGAACATGCAAGTGCTCCCAAATAGCCGTTGCGGTTACTGACAAGACGCAATCTTCTCCATCGCGCAGGATTGCGAGCCGGATCAACACTGGACACTGGCAATTCAGCACTGGCAATTCAACACTGACCGATTGACGCAGGCATTTTTAAAATCAACGCTGCTGTTCAAGGTGATGCATGAATCCGAATCGTATGTCGCTTCCTCTTGCCGAGTCCGACCCTGAGGTGGCAGCCGCCATCGACCACGAAGCCCGCCGCCAGCACGAAGGGCTGGAGCTGATTGCTTCGGAAAACTTTGTGAGCGAGGCCGTGCTTGAGGCCATGGGATCGGTATTCACCAACAAGTATGCGGAAGGGTATCCCGGGCGGCGCTACTACGGCGGATGCGAATATGCGGACGTGGTGGAGAACCTGGCTCGCGACCGCGCCAAGCAGCTTTTCGGGGCCGAACACGCCAACGTGCAGCCGCACTCCGGCTCCTCGGCCAACATGGAGGCCTATGGGTCAATCCTGAAGCCGGGGGACACCATTCTTGGTCTCAGCCTTGCCCACGGCGGGCACCTCACCCATGGGCATCCCCTGAATTTTTCCGGCAAGACGTACCGCATTGCCGCCTACGGCGTCACCAAAGAGACGGAGACGATTGACTATGACCAGGTAGAGCAGCTTGCGCTGCAGGAGCATCCCAAGCTGATTGTTGGTGGCGGAAGCGCATATGCCCGGGTGATCGACTTCGCGCGGATGCGGCAGATCGCGGACAAAGCCGGGGCGCTGTTCATGGTGGACATGGCGCACTTTGCCGGACTTGTTGCGGGAGGTGTGCATCCCAGCCCTGTGCCGCACGCGCACATCGTGACCACCACCACGCACAAAACTCTGCGTGGACCACGCGCGGGATTGATTCTCTCCCAGCAGGCCTATGCGGCGGCGATCGACAAGACGGTGTTTCCCGGCGATCAGGGTGGTCCGCTGATGCACATCATCGCGGCAAAAGCGGTTTGTTTCAAAGAGGCTTTGCAGCCGGAGTTCAAGAGCTATGCCCGCCAGGTGGTGGCCAATGCGCGCCGCCTCGCTCAGACGCTGGCGGCCGAGGGGTTCCGCATTGTTTCCGGCGGAACCGATACGCACCTGATGCTGGTGGACGTTTTCTCGCAGGGAATGCTGGGGAGCGAGGCCGAAAAGGCCCTGGGCGAAGCCAATATCACCGTGAACAAGAACGCGATTCCCTTCGATACCAACCCGCCGCTGAAGCCCAGCGGAATCCGGCTGGGCACGCCCGCACTGACCACGCGCGGAATGCGCGAGGTGGAAATGGAGCAGGTGGGTCGCTGGATCGCCGAGGTGCTGCGCAATCGCACGGATTCCGAGGTGCTGGCTCGTGTAAGGCGGCAGGTGGGGGAGCTGGGCGAGGCATTCCCGCTTTATCCGGAGCGCCGGGCAGCGGCGGCTCAACCGCTCAATGTGCGCTAAGCAGGGGTTGCGGCCAAGAGTGGCAAGCGGCAGAGCGCATGATGGCTTAAACTGTCTGCCGTGAGGGTTGCAATCGATATCAGGCCGATCCGGGACTTCGGTGTCGGCACCTACGTCCGCAACGTGGTTCGAGTGCTCGGCAGACTCGACCACGAAAACGAGTACTTCCTGATTGGCGGCCGTGACCGCGTGCGGGAGCTCGGACGCATTCCTCCCAACTTCCACATTGTTCCCTTCGCGGCGGAAGAAAACTCTCCGCGCGGGTACTTTGGATTCCGCAGTGTGCTGAAGCACTACAAGTGCGACCTGGTGCACATTCCGCACCTGTTCTGGATTCCGCAGTATCTTCCGTGCCCCTACGTGGTGACGGTGCATGATCTTCTCGACTTCATGTACCGGACGAGAAATGGCTCGGGCACACGCAAGGCGCTGCATTTCTATTGCACGCGCAAGGTGCTGACGGGCGCGGCTCGGGTTCTGGCGGTTTCCAACTTCACCAAAAAAGACGTGCAGCGGTTGTTCGGAGTTGCCGACGACAAAATCGAGGTCATCTATAACGCACTCGATGAGCGCTTCCGGCAGGGGCACACCAGCGATGTGGACCGGCAGTTCATTGCCGAACGCTATCAGGTGAACTATCCATTTCTGCTTTACGCGGGCCGGATCAGTCCGCACAAGAATGTGATCCGCATTATCGAGGCATTTTCGGCACTGAAGGCCGAGCTGGAGAAAGAGGGCCGATTTACGGATCTGAAGCTGATCATCATTGGCGACGAACTTTCCCGCCACCCTGATTTGCGGCGGGCGGTGATTCGCAGCGGCCGGCAGAATGAAGTGCGCTTTCTCGGTTTCGTGCCCATTGAGGTTCTGCGTATTTTTTACGATACCGCCAAGGTGTTCGTATTCCCGTCGCTGTACGAGGGTTTTGGACTGCCGCCCCTTGAGGCGATGGCACACGGCACGCCGGTGGTGACGTCGAATACGTCCTCACTGCCGGAGGTGGTGGATAATGCGGCCATTCTTGTGAATCCGGAGAATGTCTTCGAAATCATGCGAGGCATCCATCGCATTCTGGTGGATCAGCCGCTGCGCGAGAAACTGAAGCAGCGTAGCAACGAGCAGGTGCAGCGTTTCTCATGGGATACCTCGGTGCGGCGCATTATTCAGGTGTATTCCGAGGTGGCAAACGAAGGCCAGGTGGCCGCGGCGGAGGAAGCCTCCTAAGGCCCTTGGTTGGAAGCCGCTGAATCCAAAGCGGAATTAGCCCTTTTCTCAACGGATCGAATTGCCGGCGCTCCAGTCCATTCCTTAACGCAGCTACTTAACCCAGCTGTTTCGCTCAGCTGCTTCCCCGTTCCCACGCCCAGTGCTATCCCGTCTCTTCTGTGCTTAACCCAGCCCACCCCAAGGCCTGCCATGTGCTTCTAAGAAGTTATGGAGCTTGTGCCAACAAGACGCGGATGGGCGGGGCTGGTGGCCCTTCTACTATGCGGAGCCTCCATTGCCCAGGAGAAGACGGTCGCGACGAATGGCACGCCGGGAGCGGCGGATTCTGGTGGTCTTGCGACGATTGTTGCGCGCATGGATGAGGCCGCGCAGCGCAACCGCGAGCGTTACCGTCCCTACGTGCTGATTCGTGAATTCAAACTCTTCAGTAATGATCCGCAGAAGCCCGCGGCGCAGGTGAGGGCGGAGACCAGCTTTGTTCCACCGTCGAAGCGGGAGTTTCGAATCCTCGATCAATCGGGGAGTTCGCGCGGCGAGGGCATTGTGCGCCGTTTGCTCGAGAGCGAGTCCAACGCGGCCTCGTCGCAGAGCGGCACGGTGAGCAATGATAACTACGAGTTCACCCTGCACGGAGAAGCTTCCATGAACGGAAGGAGCTGCTACCTGCTGGAACTCAAAGCGCGCCGCAAGGAGCAGGAGCTGGTGAACGGGCAGGCGTGGGTGGATAAAGAAACCTTTCTGATTCACCGCATCGAAGGAGAGATGGCGAAGCTGCCCTCGTGGTGGCTGCGCTCTGTCCACGTGGCGATTACATTCGAGCCGGTCAGCGGAATGTGGCTGCCGACCGCGACCACTGCGATTGCCGACGTTAAGGTGGCGGGACGGCGGGTGTTTATGTGGCGTGCCCTATCTTTACAAACGGACACTCGGCAAACGGACACCAGGCCCACGGACAGCGGGCGCGGGGACGGTGTGCGTGCGGAGAGCGTGGAGGCCGCCTTAAAAAGAGAGCCTTCGCAAAAAAGCCGGATCGCCATGCTGCCGCTGGTGGCTCTTCCGCCGCCGGCAATGGTCCCCAATCGCCGCTAGCCGGAGCGGTGTTCCTCACTTCCGATCGAGGCCTTCTCAACGTAGGAAGCTTTCTCAACGTATGTGGCCTGAGAGTGAAGGAAGGCCTGCGGTTCGAGAGTATGGTCGGAGGCCACGATCTCTTCCAGTGTGGACTTGAGACGGCTGAGCGAGTCGCGCAGAAGCCAGGAGCGCGTTTCATCCTTCTGATGAAGGCTGAGATAGGAAAGCACCTGGAGCGAATTGCGCAGGTGTTTGTTTGCCTCGGCCACAATGTGATACCTGCTTTGCGCGAGCTCCTGTTCGCGGTGTACGGCGCGAAATAAAACCCAAAAGAAACATCCGGTGAGCACGCCAACAAGCGCGTTGGATACCACGTTCAGAACGAGGAGCGACACGCCTGCAAGCTGGAACAGCCGGTCCATACCGTATCCCGCGAGGGTGACTCCCAAAGCGATGAGGAAGCAATATCCCAGCAGGTTTTCCCGGCTAGGGACTCTGCTATTCATTTCCCACCTCACAATCTCTCTATTTCATAACCCAGCTCTGCGGGAATGGTTTTGGTTTTGGGGGGATTTAAAACGGGGGCATAATGGAAATCTGAAGGGACGACCCGCTGAAATGTTCATCGGCCACTATGCGGCAGCCCTGGCCGCCAAACGACTGGCACCGAAAACGTCGCTGGGCACGCTGGTATTCGGAGCGCAATTTCTGGATTTGCTCTGGCCCCTGCTGCTCCTGCTGAATGTGGAACACTTCCGAATCGCGCCGGGAGACACCCGGTTTACGCCTCTGGATTTTTACGACTATCCCATCAGCCACAGCCTGTTGGCCGTAATCGGGTGGGCGGCGGTGGTGGGAGTGCTCTACTTTGGGCTGAATCGCGGCTTTCGTAGAGACCATGAAGGAAACGCACGCGCCGCATGGGTAATGGCGGCGCTGGTCATGAGCCATTGGGTGCTCGATGCGGTGGTACATCGTCCGGACCTGCCTTTGAGGCCCGGAGGAACGACGCTGGTGGGGCTTGGTTTATGGAACTCCGTGGCCGGCACGCTGGTGCTGGAAACCTTACTGTATGGGGCCGCCGTGGTGGCGTATCTCCGTGGCACAGCGGCTGATTGCAAAGGGCGCGGAACGTTCTGGGTCTTTATATTTGTGATCTATGCGTTCTACGTCGCAAGCGCGTTCGGGCCGCCGCCTCCGACAGTGGGCGCCGTGGCCTGGGTGGGGATGGGGCAGTGGCTCTTCGTGCTTTGGGCGTGGTGGGTGGATCGTCCCAGCCGGGGCGCAACGGGAGTTGAAGCAAGCGCTTAAGTACAATCGAAATACAGGGCAACATTATGAGAGTGGTAACGGTCAGCGTGGGAGTTCCGCGTGAGGTGCTTTGGAATGGTCGAGTTGTGACCACGGGCATCTTCAAGGAAGCCGTGAAGGGACCAGTGACTTTGCGGCGGCACAATCTGGACGGCGACCAGCAAGCGGACCTGACGGTTCACGGCGGGCCCAATAAAGCCGTGTATGCCTATCCGCTGGAGCATTACGGCTATTGGGCCGAGCGGTTGCCGGGGCGCGATTTGCCGATGGGAAGCTTTGGCGAAAACCTGACGACAGAGGGTTTGCTTGAGAGCGCGGTTTGCGTGGGAGACCGATTCCGCATCGGGACCGCCGAGGTGGTGGTGACACAGCCGCGGATGCCTTGCTACAAACTGGGGATCAAGTTTGAGTCCGATGCGATGATCAAGCTGTTTCTGGAGAGCCGGCGTTCGGGCCTCTACCTGGCGGTGCTCAGCGAAGGCGAGGTGGGAGCGGGCGACAGTATTGAGCGGCTCTCCCATGAACCGGATGCGGTCTGCATCTCGGAGGTGGTTCGACTGTATCTGGCGAAAACGTATGGCGAGGCCGAAACCTCCTCGGTTCGCAGGCTGCTGCAAACTCCGGCTTTGCCTGAAAGCTGGAAAGAGTATTTTCTTGAGAAGCTGGAGCGCGCGGAGGGGTAACGGAGTTTGGGCTTTCCGCCGCCGCCCGATTACACTCGTCGCATTGCATGCCTGACAAGGATCCATCCGGCTCCCAATCTTTGATGACTGACGCCGCACTGATGACAGACGGCGCGCTGGGAGCGCGTGTTCCGCAAGCTCCGGTGGGCCGCTTTACGCGGTGGCAGCGGATTGGGCTGGTGTTCGTCAGTTGGGCGGGATATTGGGCGATCCGGCTGATTGGTCCGACGCTGCGCTTCCACACGAGCTTTGAAGAGGGCGCGGGAGAAGACGACGCTGCCCGGGAGATTGCCAGCCCGGGGCCGAAGATTTACGTCTTCTGGCACCGGTGCATTTTTCCGGCGGCCTGGCACTGGCGCGGACAGAACGTGCAGGTGATCAGCAGTAACAGCTTCGATGGGGAGTACACCGCGCGGATTGTGAGGCGGTTCGGCTTCGGCACGGTTCGCGGATCGAGTTCGCGAGGCGCGGTAAGGGCCTTCCTGGGGATGCAGAAGCAATTGCAGCGAGGGCGCACGGTGGCCTTTACGGTGGATGGCCCACGCGGGCCGATCTACGTGGCCAAACCCGGTCCGGTGATGCTGGGACGTAATACGGGACGTCCGATTCTTGGGCTGCACATCATGCCGGAAAAGCGCTGGGAGCTGGGTTCGTGGGACCGGCTGATGATCCCGTGGCCATTTTCGCATGTGCATATCCGCATTGCGCGTCCGGTGCGGGTGCCGCCGGATATCGATGAGGCGGGACAGGATCTCTATCACGCGAAGATGCAGGCCGCGCTCGACAGGGCCCGGGTGGAAGCAGAAAGACAGGCGGGGGTGTGAAATCCACGAGTCGTCCTCCAGTTGCCCACAGAGGTAGAGGTGGACGCCCAGCGATGGCCCGGAAGTAGGCTCTTCTGGAGTCGCCCAAGAACCGACAACTGGCGTCGCGGGCCTTTCGGGGTCAGTAACATGGTCCGAATGTGCGAATCTTTGGTGATGGCGAACTATGGCCCTTGTGATTATCGGCAGTCTTGTTACTGCATGCTTGTTACTCCTTCAAGGTGTCCAAATATTGAGGATTGGTAGTATGCGGTCCTTCTTTGAACAGACCGGTGAGCCCCGCGAGCCCGGCCTTCGATCTGGGGCCAAATTTGCCGCCGCTTCTCTTTATCTAATTCCGAGTGTAGCGATCTTTTGCATTCTGACGTTCGCGCTGCTGATGAATGACACGCCCCATCTTATTGAATGGTTAATGGGTCACGTCATCGGCCTTGTCGGCGGGCTGTTTCTTCTCACCTACGGCCTCGTTGCACTTCTAAGGCCCGACATTGTGCTCAGATGGATTGGGTCGGCGTACACTGACTACGACTTGGGACAACAAAGTGCGTCGTTACAGCACTTCGTTCGGGGCATCGGTATGTTTGTCTCCGCCTTGGGCCTGTTTATCTTCAAGGGCTTGTAATGCGATGCTCTTGGCTGGCCTGCTTGATTAGAAAATAAAACCTTGCCATGCTGCGGTCTTTACCGCCCTCTCCCGCTCGGTCCCAGTACCTTTCCGGCAGATTAGTTTTCCAATAACATGGACGAGCCGGTTTGTGACCGAATGTAAACCCCTATTCCACATTCTGATCGATTGGCACGACGTTCGCCTGCGTTCTGGGTGATCGCTGTGGTGCTGGACGACGTGTGGCGGAGGCGGTTTCCGGGATGAGGTTTTTGCGCTGCCTTTGGCATCGGTTTGACAGAGCAGGCGGCAGGAATTAGATTTCAATCTCCCTGCTGGAATTTTCAGGGTTGGGCTTTAGTTTTTTCCCCAAGTTCTTTGCCAATTTTTTGGTTTGCGCGTCTTCGCTCTCGCGAAGACTGGGAAGCGGGTGAGAGTCCCGCACTGCCGCGCAACTGTAAGCGACCGGCGATTTAGCAATCAACCGCCGCAACGCGGGGTCACTGTGGCTTAGGCCATGGGAAGGCCCTGCAACGTGTCCAGGGATGGACCGCACTGAGTCGCAAGTCAGGAGACCGGCGCAAACCTTCAATCGCAACCCCTTTCGCGTGCAAAGGAGGAGTTTGTGCACACTCGTGTTTCCGGTATTCTGCAAG
>DASZRZ010000176.1:0-2697 GCA_035548935.1 Terriglobales bacterium | reverse complement strand
GTCCGACCCAAACACCGGACCATTGGCATTCACTGTCGGATTGCGTTTGTCAGTGCTGATCAGAGCATGCACAAAGGCCGTGGGCACCGACCAGTCCCACATGGTGATGACTACATTGCGGGCCGCACCCTCAGGACGGGGAGGCACGGGAGGCAGCGCACCCGCTGCAATGCGGTCACCCCAATCCGCGAACATCTCAAGGCCGCGGTCATGTCCAAAGCGGTTCAGGCCCACCATCATCGCCCGCCCCACCTGACCGGAGGAGATCAACCGCTCCCAAGCCTGCGTGCTCGACTTGAAGGGCCCCAGATGCGCGGGAATCTCGCGCGTGGATTTATTGCCAATCTGGTGGCACGTCTCGCAGCCGCCCTTAAGAAGGAAAAGCCACTCGGCCTGGTTCTGAATAACGGGCGGCGGAGGCGCGTCTCCCGGACGGAAATTGGAATGGGTCACCTTGATCGGGTCCGACGAGCCCGGCAATGGCGGCGGCGCCGGAACCGTCATGGGAAACTCGCTCTTGGTGGGAATCTTCATCAGCGATACCCAGTATGCGGCGGGGTAATACTCCGCTGCTGCCCGGGGATTGGGAGCCACCACGGCGGTCAACGCCACCACCTGCCCGGGGGTCGCCGGTACGGGAGTGGAATCCACCAGTCCATACCCTCGAACCCATAGTTTGTATTTGGCTTTGGGAAGATCCGGCAGCAGGTACTGGCCACGATCATTCGTAACCACGATTTTTCCGTAGTTGTCCTGGAAATCTTTGGTCTCGGCAATCACCCACACGCCGGCCTCGGGGCCGTTGGGACCGGTCACCACGCCGCCGATATCGTCGGAATCAACCGTTACCTTGGCGGAATCGGTTTGGGGAAGTGCGCTTGCCCGCGGAGCAGCGCCCAACGAAATCGTTAAAATAGCGGTTAATAGGAATAAAACGAATGCTGTCTGGATCGATCTACGCGTGGCGGTAGGCATTACCATCTCTCCTGCTGCGAAGCTGATGCTGATTGGGCGAAGCGGGAACTCGAATACCATCCCATCATTTTTATAATAGCTGTACCATTCGCTACAATTCGACGTCGCACTTTACCCCGATCAACGCCTCAACGCAATATGCTTTGGGATGCGGTAAGTCCTTGCAAGACACCAAATCAAGGAAAATCCCGCCGTTACTTTCCTCGGGATAGCTCTTCAAATCGGGACGATTGAGCTAAGATTAATACGCCGTTGGCTGCCACGGAAACTTAAGCCGGCTGCCGCAAGGGACTGTTCATCAATGCCATTTTTCGACTGGCTGCAAAGCACGCCTCTGGCCCAATGGGTTTCTCAATCCGAGTCAATCTGGGCATACCCGACGATCCTTATGCGTCACACCGTCGGCCTTGCTCTCCTGGTGGGAGCGAACGTTGCCATCGACCTTAGGCTGCTGGGCGTTGCCGCGAAAGTTCCGCTTCGTGAGCTGAAGATTTTGTTTCGTCCCTTCTGGGCAGGACTTGTCATCAATGCCATCACCGGCGTCCTGCTCTTTATTGCGGATGCCGTTCGCAAATCCGGACAGATCACCTTCATGTTGAAATTGAGCTTTATCTTCGTGGGCGTGGGGGTTTTCCTGCTGCTTCGACCCATAGTCCTGGCGACGGAGGATTCCAAGGGCATCGGACATCCAAGGGCCAGGCTTCTGGCAATGGTTTCGCTGTTTCTCTGGGCCGCGGCAATTACCGCGGGGCGGCTGATGGCCTACATAAAGTGAGGACCACCGGCTTGCATGAAATAATCATCAAGGCGGGTGAAAGGACACGTTCATGAGTTCCTACGTGCCATGGCTTCAAAGCACATGGCCTTCCCAGTGGATCCAACAAAGCACGTGGGTGTGGCCGTTCTGCGAGACGCTGCACTTCGTGGGCCTCACCTTACTCATCGGCCTTGCCGGAGTGTTCGACCTTCGCCTCATGGGTTTTCTCAAACGGGTTCCCATGGTCGCCGTGATGGAATTCATGCCGTGGGCCGTCGCGGGATTCTTCATCAATCTGGTTACGGGAACCATCTTCTTCATCGGGCATCCGGAGCTCTACTCCGGCAATCCCGCATGGTGGGGAAAGGTGACCTCCCTGCTGATTGCGGGCTTTAACGCAATTTTCTTCCAGATCGCCTTGAGTAAAAAAATGCTTGCCGCAGAGCCCGGACAGGAAGTTCCCTTCGCCTTCAAGGCCGTGGGCGCGATCTCGCTTCTTGCCTGGTTTGGAGTTCTTTATTTCGGGCGGATGCTGCCCTACCTGGGCGGTGGAAGCGGCGGTTAAGCTTCCCTCTGTAGCAGAACGGCTCATGTTTGGCCGGAGCGGCCTGCCGTCTTTGGGTGGTGTTGGGGCCTCCTACTTGGGGGAAGCCCCGTTCATCGTGTCTGTAACCTGGTTGTCGTACTCGTGGTACTCGCGGATGCTGCAGATAAATTCCTCGAAGCTCTCCTTCGGCACCCGCTTGAAGTATTTGTGAAATCCCGGCCATGACTTTTCGCCCCATGCCTTGGGGTCGTAGTAGGTCATCTCAAGCTCCAGGTGGTCTTCGTCCACGCGCCGGTAGCGTTCCACCAGACGAAACGCATCGCTCTTGCGATGGCCCACCGCCCCGCTGATCATGGTTTTGCCGTTGTAACCCGCGGTATCCACAACCAGCGTGTCTCCCTCCCAATGGGCAACGGAC
>DASZRZ010000175.1:0-7741 GCA_035548935.1 Terriglobales bacterium | reverse complement strand
TGAGCGGTTGGACGGCAGGAGTCCGAACCATGCAGTCTTAGTGCGGACTGTCTTCAGCAATTCAAGGATGTCCTGCATCGCGAGCTGACCAGCATCCAGTTGGAACTTCAACTGGCAAATGTCGCGGGTGTTGCCGGTGGGCTGGCCCAGAACGCAAAACCTGGGCTTTTGCACCCATCCGGAAAATTGCAGGCGGGAGTTGAGCAGGCTGAACCTGGCGTCACGAAGAATGGATTCACTGGGAGAAACCGCCAGGGTGCCGGATTCGATCAGCAGAGGCGAGCCGATGCCGTCGATGCGAGCTGTGACGGACCGAAGGTGCGCCGAGCCGGTGATCTGGGGCGCCTGAAATCCCTGCCATGTCCCGGAGACCTCGAAGTTAAACCGGGCAATGCCCTGAAGTGGAACCGCCGGAGCGGAAAGCCCCAAAGCGCGAGCCAGACTCAGGCTCTCGCCAGCATCCGCGTCCCCCGCCAGGGTCACTCGGTACCCCGTTGCAGTCACCCACGCCTGAGAACGCGCCGATGACGTTTCCCCCAGGGGCACGGGGAAGGGCAGAATTGCGAGCGTTGGCTCTTGCGGCAAGCTCTCAGACTTACGAGCCGCCCGATGTGATGATTCTCGACGTGATGATTCCTGACGCCTCGATGCTCCTTGACGGCGTGATGGTTTTTGACCGGGCACAGAGCTTGCTGAGGAGAGCATCTGAAGTTGCAGCTCGCCCAGTTCCAGGGGACGGGGTAGAAGTCCCGACTTCAAAACCAGATCCGAGGTGCTTCCCGAGCCCGACCATATCCATGGGGAACCGGGGGCGACGGCAACTTCCACGGAGGCGTCCAAAGTACCAGCGGCCGAAAGATCCGGGGGCACATCTTTTTTCATTCGACGCACCAAAAGCAACAGCGGCTCCGCAGGAATTTTTCTCGCACTGGCATTTAGATGAAATCCAAGGCGTTGAGATGCCCATTGAGCATTGCCCTGAATTGTCAGCTTGCCATCGCCCACCTCGGAAGTGCAGTTAATGTCTTCCAGGGATTCGGTGAGCGAGCCCATCCGCCCCTTGCAGGTGGCGGAGAGTTTAAAGCCGTCGCCGGTGGGGATATCGAAGCGATGGAAGTTGTCGGCCCAGAGGTTCGCGTCGAGGAGCACCGCCGCGGGAGTTCCCCGCATCTGGACAACGGCGTTCAGCGCTCCCCGCCAGCCGCGATCCCGTCCATAGATGAGGCGCGTGAACTGGCCGAGCTGGGCGTCTTCCAGAGTGAGCTGCAGCGAAAGCGGAGTGTCGGAGAGGCGGGGGGCGGTGCCGAAGTTTCCGGAGAGCCGGATGGAGCCGGTATCACTGAGATTGTCATCGGTGCGGACCGGGCGGGCTTCCAGCCGCACCCGCCATTCGCCTTCTGAGGCAAGCCAGAGGGCAAAGTCGGCGTCGGAGAGGGCATAGGCCTTTTTTTCCTGGCCGATCTTAAGGTTGATGCGTCCGTTTTTTACCTCGATGTAAGGAAAGCGCGTGCGCGCCTCGGGTTTGTTCTTTCCCGTAGGAGCAGCGCCGGAGTGGGTGGTGCGCTCCAGCAGCGACTCGAGGTTCCAGTGTCCATCCGAGCGCCGGACCAGATTCAGGCTGGGATAGTTGAGGCTCAGTTGGGCGATCTCGAGGCGTCCGCGCCAGAGCGAGGTAATGCGCAAATCGGCGGTCACTTCGCCCGCAAGCAGCGCGGGCTCGGCGCCAAAGCTCGGCTCATCCTCGACAACAAGATTGGTTAAAGTAAATCCGGGCTGAGGGAAAAGGCGCAAATGCACCTCCCCGACGGTGACACGGCGGCCCAGCGCACGGGCGATGGCGTTGGCCACGCCAGCACGGTAGCGGCTCATGTTGAAGAGCGGCGGCAGCAGGGCAACCGCCAGTAAAACGAAGAGGGCGGCCAATACGCGAGTTCGGTTCAGCAGTCGCATCTACCGGACCAGTTTGAGCATCCGGCTCCAGCGTGTGTCCACAGGAAACCGGAAGATGACCTTGGCAAGGAAGCCCAGTCGCTCCGAGATGCCGGTTTTCTGGTACTGATTGGCCGGGGTCATAAAAGACCAATAAATGAACATGGGAGTGCCGACCACGTTTTCTTTGGGTATGAATCCCCAGTAGCGGCTGTCGAGGCTCACGTCGCGATTATCGCCCATACCGAAGTAGCTATCGGGAGGAACGACAATTTCACCATTCTGAACATGCGATTCCATGGTGAGAGCCCACTCCGGGCTCACCTCACCTCCCTGCCCGGGAGGTACCGCGGGGAACTCGTCGCGGTAGGGATTGTATTCGTCGATATGCTGCACGTAAGGCTCACTGAGTTCCTTGCCGTTTCGGAATACGACGCGATTCTTGAGCTGAATGCGGTCGCCTGGAATACCAATGACTCGCTTTACGACATACACGCCGGGCTGGGAGGGCGAAATGAACACAACGATGTCGCCGCGCTGGAGGGTGCGGTAGGGGAAAAGAGCGCTCAACCACTTCGATGCCGGGGCCAGACGGGCGCGATCGACAAAAACATGGTCGCCGATCAGCAGGGTTTGCTCCATGGAACTGGAGGGGATTTCGAATGCCTGCAGGGCGAAGGTGATGATGAAAAGTCCAACCACCAGAACTACTGCCATGGAAGCGATGAACTCCATGGCGGTTTCGCTCGTTTTTTCCGGGGCAGACACGGGCTCCACGGCTGGCTGCTTTAACTTTTCTTTGGAGATCAATGGTTTCCCTATGGTGTTGAGTTTACGTGGATGATCCCGCGCGCGGATGGAACCGGTTCATCGAACAAGCTTTAACGTGCGTTCCCAGCGGATTCCGCGCACCGCGCTGGTAACAGCCTCTGCAAAACGAGCCAGTTTATCACTCGATGCCTCGGCCCTAGGGAAGAAGCCCGGAGGAGTGCCGACGGAAAAATAGATAAGCAGGGGGCGTCCCACGATGTTTTCCCGCGGCACCAGCCCCCAATAGCGGCTGTCGAGGCTCTCGTCGCGGTTATCGCCCAAAACGAAATACTGTCCGGGTGGAACCCGCAGGTCGCCGCCCTGCACCAGGGATTCGAGCTGGGTCCACCATTGTGAGCTGACATGCTGCGGATAGTCGCCATTGGGGAAGTCGTCACGATAAGGATCGCTCACCATGGAGTGAAACACCGCATACCGCTCGTTCACCGGCTCCCCATTGACCCATGCCTGCTTGTTGATGAGCCGCACACGGTCGCCGGGAATTGCAATCACACGCTTTACGAAATGCTGGGTGGGATTTACCGGATAGCGGAAGACGATGATGTCTCCCCGCGAAACCGGCTCATAGGGAAGCAGCCGCGACCAAAAATCACTCTTCGAAAAATGCACCTTATCGACGAGGAGATAGTCCCCGATCAACAGGGTGTTCTCCATGGATTCGGAGGGAATCTGAAAGGCCTGCACCGCGAAGGTGATGACGAAAACAGCAATGACGACGGTGATCGCCATGGACTGTATGGATCCGGCAAGACCCGAAGCCGAAGGGCGGGGACGTGGGGCAACCGGCGAAGCCGCCACGGAAGGAGTTGATGGCAGCAGTCCAGGAGAGGCATTGGGAGCGGCGACGATAGTGTCAGAAGTGTCAGAGAGGAAGGTTTCCACGGGAGCGCTTGCAGGGGCAATGGGCGCATGGGATTTCTCACCCACACCTGGGCTCTCCGCAGGCAGTTCGTGTGCCCTTAGCTCGTGCCCTCCGGATTGAACCGGTTCGTCATTCATCACGTTCGGCCATGACGTTCGGCCTGCTCCCCTTCCAACGGATTCCGCTGTTCCATGCCGCGCTGTTCAACGGCGCGCTTCAACTGACCGAGCGCCATGCCAGCGGCAAGCTGCTCGGCTGCCTTCTTGGTCGCACCGTCGGCCCGGGCCGTAAACTGAGATCCGCGGCTGGGCTTGGGCACACTGCTCTGCGTGTCACTCGTATTTGCAAGTCCACTACCAGCCAGACCCCGATCCGCAACCTCATGCACATCCGACATACGCAAATCCGCCCGCAAATCAATCCGCGCATCGATCCGCGCCTCAACCGTGAATACTTTCTTGTGCGCCGGGCCGCGTTCACCGATCAGCACATAGGAAGGTTGAGGCAATCCCAAAGAGTGCGCCGTCTCCTGCAAGGCCGACTTGAAATCGGTAACCGGAAATCCTTCCAGCCCGTTTGTCCCAAGGCGGCTCAGCTCTGATTTAAGTATATGACGCAGGATGAAATCGCGCGCTTTTCCCAGCCCGGCATCGAGGTAGATGGCCGCCAGAACGGCCTCCAGGGCATCGACCAACACCGCGGGTTTGTCGCGTCCGCCGCTTTTTTCCTCCCCGCGGCTCAGCCGCAGGAAGCGTCCCAACTGGAGTTGGCGCGCGGCCCCGATCAGATGGCTTTCGCTCACCAGGAAGGCGCGAATCTTGGAAAGCTCACCCTCGTGAAAACCGGGAAATTGATCGAACAACTCCCTGCTGGTAACGAGGCCGAGGACGGCATCCCCCAGAAACTCAAGCTGTTCGTTATCAGGCAGGCGGGCGGCCCCGTCCACCGGAGCAGCGCCGGAGGTTTGGCTTTCCAGTTCGCGGGCGTAGGAGCTGTGGGTGATTGCCTTTTCCAACAGCTCAGGGTTCGTGAATTGATGAGCTATCAGCTGTTCGAGTTCGGCAATCGGCTGTGACTTCATGCGAACCAGGACTCCGCCGGCAAAACCTTTCATCAGAGAAGGCTTGCAGAGAAGCAAACCCACCCATGGTAAAGCCGGGAAAAACGACGGAAGCTCCGGGGACGCCCCGGAGCCGCCGTTTCCAACCAAAACTTCACTTCCAGGAAGTGTACCTACTTCTTGGGAGCGCCAGCGCCAGCCGGGGTTGCAGTCGAGGTTGCTGCCGGGGGAGCGGTTGCCGCCGGGGCTGGACCGCCGCTGACCAGCTTCTGAAGCCGGTCCCGTTGCGCAGCCGCCAACGACGCGGCCTGCGACCCCTGAGGCGCAAACTTCACCGCCTGATTGGCTGCCTCAAGCGCGGCGGGATATTTCTTAAGCTGATCCCGGGCAATTGCCAGCCGCAGCCAGGTAACAGGATCGGGCTGTGCGGTGTTGATTTTGGTCGCCATATCAAGGTGCTGTTCGGCGGCGGCAAAGTTCTTCTTCGTCATCTCAATGGTTCCCATTGAGGCGTGAGCCATGGACTTCATGACGCTCTTGACCTCTTGCAGGCGGTCAGCCGGAACGCCGGCGGGAACCATGAGGTCGGTATCCACGGTCTGTAGAGCTTTCTCGGCGGCGCGATTGGCCTCGGAGAAGCGGTCTTCGCGATCAAGATCGGTATCGCGGGTGCGCTCGGCGATAACGCTGGAAAGCGTAACCAGGGCCTCGGGGTTATTGGAGTCAATCTCAAGCACCTTGTGGGCGGCGTCGATGGTTTTTTCGGCATTGTTGTCGTTCTGATAGGCGCGCATAACGCTCAACATGGCTAATCCGCGAAGGTCGCTCTGCGGAAACTTGGTGCTGAATTCCACCGCACCCACCTCCTGCTCGGCCGCCGTGGGCTTGGAGATAAGCTGCTGGAAGGCGTTGAATTCATCCTGCGACTTGGCCTGAGGCTGTGGACGGCCTCCCTGCACGGGGGCAGCGGGCTGGGCCGCGGGCTGCGGCGTTTGAGCGAAGCAAAATGCACTGGCAATGGCCGCCAACGCGATGACCTTTATGAATCCGTTCATTCTGTAGTCTCCCTGATATTGCGGCTGTTCGCCGGGCTGATGTGTCACGGTTTTTCCGGTTTTTCTTCTTCCCCGCCGCCACTTCTCTGAGGGGCGTAGGGCTGTTGCAATCCACGTTCCGCCGCGGTTTTGGTATCTGGCGCGGAATCTCCAGAGGCCAGGGCGGAGCGGTAGTGCTGAAGCGCAGCCTCGCGATCACTCTGCATATCTGCCATGCGGCCCAGATAGATATGAGTCCATGCGAGGATGCGGGGATCGTGGGAGACTTCCAGAGCGCGGGTGAAATATTCCCGCGCACTTTCGGCGTCGCGGGTGAGAGTTGCGGTTTGAGCCAGCAGGAAGAGGGCGCGTCCGGCATCGCCCTGGCGCTGATCGAGCGCCTGCTGCGCAAGCTTGCGGGCTCCAATGTAGTCGCTTTGCGCCATGCGCTGCTCCGCCGTATCGAGCAGATTCTGGCGGCCGGGGGTGGCCGTCATGAGCTCGGGAGCGGCATTGGAGGCGAACACGAGATTATCGGCGCGCTTCTTCTCGACATTCACGTCAATAAAAAAGAGCCACTCGGGAAAAACCTCGCGGAAGCCCTCCTGCGCGGATTCGAACTTTTCCAGCGCGTCGTAAAAATACTGCGTAAGGATAAAGCCGTTGGACATGGCGGCCTCAAGGGAAGCCTTGCGGGCGGCCTCGCCCGGCTTGCCGCGTCCGGCGGTGCGGGCCTCAACGGCGCGGATGAGGGACTCCGTTAGAAGAAGGCCGACATCGGTCTTGTAGCTGTCGTCGAGTGGCGCGGTGCGCACCTGGGCCAGCAGCGGAGTAAGGCGCTTGAGAGCCGAGCCGCGCTTGGCGACCATGGGATCGAAGATGAAATGAAGATAGGTGTGGCGGATGGAGTCGAGCTTTTTAAGGCTTCCGCGCTCGGGCGACACCACAATGTAGTAGTCGGCGCCATAGTTGCGGGAGTTGACCTGTCCGGGAGCGGCCATGGGCTCAATCAGGACGGTGAACTGGCGGCCCAGATAACCGCTGATGGGCATGCGCAGGTAGGTATCGACGCCCAGTAGAAGGTTTGAAACCGGCGCATGGAAGCGCTCGGCAAGTCCGGAGTAGGAGGCGCCGCTGCGCTGCCAGATGCCGGAGAGGTTCACGACCTCATAAAAGCGCTGTACCAGCGGGACGAAACCGAGGACGTAAGCGGCGTCGGGCGGAAGATCGGCCTCTTTGCCTTTGAGGGTGAACTTCGGCGGCTCGCCCATGTTGAGCGCCAGGGAAACATACTGCGCAAGGGTGCGGGCGGGGTCGGCCTGCTGGTGGTCGCGGTAAAAGCCGCAAAGCTCGGCGCTGGCGGTTTGCGCGGCTTCAGAATTGGCTACAGCCCTGGCAATCTCAGCCCGAACCTGGGCGCGAACCGGATCGGAGACGGAGAGCTCCTGATCGTATCCGCAGTGATTAATTGAAGATAGGACACTGAAAAGGACTTCGCTGGATTCAAGGGTGACCTTGGAGGTGTCCTGCGCAAGGGAGGGGGAGACCAGGGCCGCGCAAAGAAAAAGCAGCGGCAAAGTGCGCGATTGGCGCGCAAGTCGGCGGATGAAAAAGCCGGTCATACTGCCCAGTGCAGACCTCCTGTGAGCCCCCGAATGCCGCCGCATCACGGCGCGCGACTGACAGGAAACTCCAGCATAAGTTTACGGGGTTGGGTGGATGGGGTCAAACGGGGGAAAAGGGGTAGTATGTAGCAGGACAAATTCGGCTACACCCCCTGGGGGCGATTGGGAATGGAGGTTGGGACTCGGCCCTCTGCCCCTCTACTCACTCACTCTTTTCGCTCAGGTGGATTGAATCGACTTTTACCCCGTATTTCCTCACGCGACGTGCATTGATCGCAGACTCGGTGCCAATTCGTTCAAGGGCACTCCTAGCTCGCTTCGCAATTTCCTTCATCTCTGGCGTTGCACCCCCGATTTTGTCAAACTGTAAGCAGGTGCCGATTAGCTTCCGCAGCTCTCT
>DASZRZ010000174.1:0-10431 GCA_035548935.1 Terriglobales bacterium | reverse complement strand
TCTCAAGGCTTCGCTGTTAAGCTTCCAGAGAAATTTAAAATTTACGAAATACTCTTTACGAAGAACCTCATGAGCCGATCCATTTCTCCATTTCTCCGCGCCCAGGTGGGGCAGTTGTTCCTGATCGGCTTTGAGGGCGCGGAAGCTTCGGCCCGGCTGCGAACCACACTCTCCCTCCTTCAGCCCTGTGGCGTCATTCTCTTTGGGCGCAACATCGTCAGCGCTCTGCAAACTCATGAACTTCTTGCGCAGTGTAGAAAAAGCCTGAGCGCCCCCGCTCTGCTGGGCGTCGATCTCGAAGGAGGTACGGTGGACCGCCTGCGCGAGGTGATCGCTCCCGCTCCCTCGGCAGGGGAGATCGCCGCCAGCGGATCGCGCAAGCTTTTCCGCCGTCACGGCCAGATCATCGGAGAGGAGTGCCGCGCACTGGGCTTCAATATCACATTTGCCCCCGTCGTGGACCTCGGCCTGCCGCCCTCGCGGAATGTGATGGGAACGCGCACCGCTTCGGCGAATCCTGAACAGGTGGTCGAGTATGCGCGCGCCTTCCTGCGCGGACTCAAGGAAGCCGGCGTTCTGGGATGTATGAAGCACTTCCCCGGCCTGGGCGCTGCCAATCTCGATACCCACCTCCAGCTGCCTGCGATCATGAAATCGTGGAAGCACCTGTGGGAGGAAGACCTGCTGCCCTACCGTTCGCTGCACCGCGAAGCTCCGTTCGTGATGGTCTCCCATGCCGCCTATCCCCAGGTGACCCGGCTAAAGACGCCCGCCACGCTCTCCAAAAAGTGGACGACCGGGGTTCTGAAAAAACGCATTGGCTTTCGCGGACTGGTTCTCTCCGATGACATGGAGATGGGCGCGCTTCTTTCGACCGCGCCGATCGAGGTCGCGGCGGTGGAGAGCCTGCGCGCCGGGGTGGACATACTGCTGATCTGCCGCGAGGTGGAGAAAGTCTGGGCCGCCTACGAGTCGGTGGTTAAAGAAGCGGAACGCGACTGGCGTTTCGCCCGCATGGTGGAAGAAAAGGCCAAACGGATTGCGGCCTTCAAGCGGCGGTCCGGGGAGATCAAGCGGCACGCGCCGCCTCCCATGCAAAAAACCATCGACCGGCTGCGGCGCGAGATTTGGGAGTTAAGCGAGCAGGCAAGAGTGGCGGCGATTCCGCGTGCGTAGACAGCCTGCCTGATTTCCATTTCCGCCACCTGATCCAGCCTGAATCTCAGGAATGCATGGCGGCAGCCCGTCTGCGAATCTCATCGTGCGACAGATCTTCCTTGTGGGTCGCAATGCTCCAGATGTGTCCGAAGGGATCGGCAAATGTGCCCATGCGGTCCCCGTAGAACTGATCCGCCACAGGCCTCAACATCTTCGCGCCTGCCCCAACCGCCTGCGCTGCCACCGCGTCCACATCCGGCACGTAGAGCATCATGCTCACGGGGGTGCCGCCATAGGCGTCCGGGGCGCGGAAGTTCATCTGGGGCATCTCGTCGGCAAGCATGATGGGGGAATCGCCAATCCTGAGCTCGGCGTGCATGATCATGCCACCCGGCGCATCGAGGCGGAAAAACTCGCTGGCGCCGAAGGCTTTTTTATAGAAATCGATCGCTTTGGCCGCGCCCTTTACAATCAGGTACGGCGTAACCGTGGGATAACCATCGGGGATTGGTTTGACTGCGCCCGCCATAAATCCTCCATTTTCCGCGGAATGTTTTTACGTTATTAACTCCGCGGATGTTGCAGAAAAGCCCACCCGGATTATAATTCTCCCGGGCTCCACAGGGTGAATGAGTGCGCACACGTTTCCCAGGACGCCGCTCCGGCTCGATTCTGGAGGCTCAATAACAGTCTTTAATTTTCATGCAGCGGCTCTCTAACTCCCCAGAAAGAGAGCCGCTGAAGCCGGGCAGACTGAGAGAGAGACGAGAGCGTCTGCCCGGAAGCTCGACTGGAAGCCGGTACTGGCAATAATGGTCGCCGTTACGAGCGACAACACTCCTTTGTACGAACCATAATTGGCGGATCGGCTAATCCAGAACTTCCATAGTCATCGTGAATGGCTTCGGCGCTATGGAGTCGCGCTGTGCCAATTGTTGTTCCCCGCTCCATCCCCGCTGGTTTGCCCTGCCTTGCTGTCTTTGGCAAACGTGTAAACGGGTTTCCCTTTGTAGGCCCATTGCTTTGCACCGTCATCCCGTGTCACCACGGTCCATTGGCCCGTTGGTTTTGCATCGGCTGCAGCCGCCAGCGGGGGCCAGTTCGTCGCGCATGCTCCGTTGCACGTTGATTTACCTTCGGTATCGCGGTCGGATATGTAGAGCGTCATGCCCTTAGCGTCTGCCAGAACCGTCTGTCCTCCATCCGACTTGTGGGTTTGAACCCCAGTGGGCGTTTGAGCTTGGGCAAATGCAATCAGAGTTACCAGACAAAACATGCTCATGAACAACTTCGAACGTCGCATATCGATTCTCCTTGTTGAACAACTTGATGAACGAACCCAATAAACCGCCTTCGAAAATGGACGGGCATCCTTTAAACAGGGGGGCCCCTTTCCGAGTTCTCCTGCGACCGGCACGGCAGTATGGACCGCATAAAGTTCCACGTACACGTCGATCCGGCAATCTGGTGCTGAATCATGACGAAAGAATGGAAGCATCGCGAACTCGCGGATGCGAGCGCACATAGCCCCTATATGCCGCACATAGCGGATAGGACATAAACTGATTTATGGTTTCAGGAGGATGGGCTCTAAGCTATCGCAGGAGGGCCGCGCTCTAAATTGGCTGGGCATACTTCGAACGCCACGAAAACCCTGGTGCGCGGGGAACAAGCTCCGCTCGCCGCCAGACCTTCAAAAACTGCCGATTCCTTGGCGTGTATCGCCGCGCCAGTATTCGGCAAGGAAAAGCAACATCTGGCGGGGCATTGCTGGCCGGAAGCCGATACATATCTGCCGTCGGGATTAAGCCGGGCAATTTCCCCAATTTTCATGCTGCACTGGTGCTTGCCACCCATGCGGCAACATGCGGGAATCTCTTCGGAGAGCGAAGCATGGACCAAAGGCGCGCAGATCATACTGATCCACAACAACACGATAAATGTGGCCGTTCTGCGCACGCGGGCATAATACTCTAATTCAAACGCCTGCGCCAGTCCGCGAAGTTGGCCCACTCAGAGACAGCGCCGCTACCAATCCCTCTGAAATTTCACGCTGAACGCTCGCGGCGCTACCACCCTTGTTCCCACGAAAACCGATTGGAAGTTATATAGGGCAGCGCTGTTGAAAACATTGTTGACCTGAAACTGGCAGCTCCACGTGCGCCGGTCTTCGCGCCAATGCTGGTATCCGGCGGAGACGCCGGTTATGGTGCGCGGCCCCACCCGGGCTGGAGTTCCCACGAGCTTAACCAGAGGAAGCAGATCGGAATAATCCGGATCGGCGGCGACCTGCCTGGGGTCTGATGGATTCGCCACCAGCCCGCTGTCGTAGCGCACGGAGGTGTTCGCCCACCACCTGCGGCTGACCGCATAATTCACGTTGCTTTGCAGACTCAGCTTCTGATCGTGATCGATGATGAAAGGCCCGGCGCTTAAAAGCGAAACCGCATCCTGGCCGATATAGAGCCCTCCGGTAAAAGGGGGCGTGCTAACGGCGCGCGCGTGGGTGGCGCTCAACGTGGCCGTGACTTTATGGATGGAGGGCAGAGTAAGCCGTGCCTCAACGCCGTTGACGCGAATGCTTGCCAGCGTCACGGGGAAAATGATCCCGGTGTTGAAGAAGTTGTTGTTGTCCTGCTGGTCCACGGAATCCTTGTGGTAGAAGGACACGTTGAGCGTTGCCTTACTGAGCAGCGCCTGCTGCAATCCAACCTCGTAGACGTTCTCCCGCTGCGGCTGGATGGGTACAAACGTCGCCCCCAGCGCCTGCCGCACCGCTGTGGGCGCGAGTTCGCTGGCCTCCGGAGAATTGGAGAGCAGCAGGTTCTCATTGGGAGGCGTCTGATAGTTGCGGTTATACGACGCCCGTAGCACGGTACCGGTTTCCATAAGGTGGAAGGCCAATCCAATCCTCGGCTGCAACTGGCCGCCGTTGACCATGAAGCGGTAATTGTCATAGCGCGCGCCTAGAGAAAAAGTGAAGCGCCCCGCCTTGACCATGTCTTGCAGAAACGCGCTGTAGAGCGATCCTGCCGCACGGTGCGAGAAGTGAAATGGCCTTCCGCCCCGGCTGAGATCGTGCTTCAACAAGGAGTCGTTGAAGTTCACCGAACCCGGCACGTTAAACCTGGGATCGGTGATTGCCATACTGAAATCCTCGCTCACCGGAAAGTGCTGCAAGTCGATTCCGGAGCGCAGATTGTGACGTCCATGAACCAGGCTGAGCCGGTTCGCTAGGGTGAGCGTGGTCAAATGCCGCGACTGTCCGGCTGTGACCGGAGTATCCCCGGGGCTGGGCGTGAGTACGGAAACCGTCGGACGGTAAGCGAAGATCGTCTCCCAGCTTGCGAAGTTCGAGAGCACATGGTTCCATGCCGCCCATACGGAGAGGTCGCGCAACTGCTGCCGCTGATTCATCCCCGCAAACTGCTGGGACCGCAGATTGGCAAGCTCAAAGCTCGAGCGGCCCGTCATAACGCTGAAGCGAAGCCAATCGTGGTCGGAGGGTTGATAGTCCAGGCGCAGGAAGCCGCGTTCGGAATTCCCCCCGTTGTGCAGGTTGTCGAGCGAAACCGCATCCAGGAAGCGGTGCGTTCCCACGGCAGAAAAGCTGGCAAAATATGCAAACCGCCGTATCTCCCCTCCGGCCTGAACCACGCTTTGCAAGGTGTCGAATTGTCCGGCGCTCATCTGCACGCTTCCAAAGCTGGCGCGACCGGAGCCCACACCCGTATGAGTTGAGATCGCCGCCACGCCCGATACCTTGGCACCAAACTCGGCCGGAACATCGCCCGTATAGAGTTCCAGACTATCCACGATGCCGGCGTCCAAAGCCGTGGCGAATGCGCCGGTGAGTTGGTCGCTGATGGGCAGGCCGTCGATCACGAAGGTCATTTGATTATGGGCTCCACGGGGATGAATCGCTCCATTGGCGTTCATGGCGAATCCCGGCAGCGTAAGCAGGTAAGACTCCACTCCGCGCGCGCCCAGGGGAACCCGAATCTGTTCCAGCGCCTGCGACGAGAGCGCCGTGCGGCTGCCCGTGGCCTGTGTGTCGAGCAGTGCCGAGTCCCCTGCCGCGCTCACATCCACAGTCCGCTGCGCCGTCGGCAGCTTCAACCGGACTTCCACCAGAACCGGCACATTCGTACGCAGGGAAACCTCGCGGGTTTCGGGTTCGAACCCCTCCGCTTGCACAAGAAGCTGGTATCCCTGGGCCGGAACCTGCGATATCCGGAACTCGCCCTCGGCGTTGCCCGTTAATTCCCGATGGAACCCGATCACCGGATTGAGCAGCGTGACACGGGCCGACGGAAGACCGCTATTTCCCGCGGATACGCGCACCGTCAGCGAAGCCGTTGTCTGCGCTCTCGCAGTGGCGGCAAGCAGGAATAACAAACCGGCGCACGGAACCAGGGAAGCGGCAAGAACGCCTGCACCGAAAACTCTCTTCATAAAATCCAGAACTCTAAACTCTTTCATTTCCAGTTTATGAATCACAGTTTAATAAAATGATTTACTACGGTTAACTTATCGAGGACTATACCAGCTAACATTCAAAACTGAACAGCAATTTCCATGAGCAGGAAACGCGGGGGGGATGGCCGAGGGAGAAACTTCCGTTTCAGGAGGAGCGCAGCAGATGGCAGGAATATGTCTTAATGATCAGCCAGACCTCGCTCGACGAGCCGAGCCGCAGCGAGTGCTGCGATCCGGGCGTGAGATGCACCTGGAAGGTTGCGCCGCAATTCACCTCCGCCACCACCGTGCGGTCGCGATGTTCGAGGCGAAGGATTCTTCCGGCGAGGATATTGCGCGCACTCAGTCCCTCCGGGCGCTGATTGGCCAGCAGGATATCGCCCGCGCGGATGCCAATGCGGACGTGATCGCCCGGACCCTCCGAGCCCAGCGGCACTTCCAGCAACGCGCCTTCGGGATGAAGCTGGCAGGTCATGGTGCCGGAATTCCCGTCGCAAGCGGTCACGGTTGCGTCGAAGATATTTTCAAAGCCGGCAAGTTGCGCCAGCAACTCATGGCGGGGCGCCTGCAATAGCTCCTGTGGGGTCCCCACCGCAAGAAGCCTGCCACCGTCGATCGCCACCAGGCGCTCGCCCAGGGCGAACACCTCCTCCCGGTTATGGGTCACGCACAGGATGGGAACCGGGTTGAGGCTGTTCCATGCGCGCAGATCGGCAATCAGCCGCGAGCGCGTGGCGGCATCCAGGGCTGTAAGAGGCTCGTCGAGAAGGACTGCGGCGGGTTCCGTCACCAGCACCCGGGCCAGAGCCACCCTTTGCCTCTCGCCCCCGGAGATGCACGTGGCAGGCTCCTGCCGCAGGTGGCCGATCTTGAAGGTCTCGAGCATGGCGGCGGCCCGCATCGCACGCTCCCGGGATGGTAGGCGGTACAGTCCGTACTCGACATTTTCCTGCACGCTCAGGTGGGGAAACAGCGACAGGCCCTGCATCACATAGCCCACGCGGCGCTTCCGCAGCGGGACATCGATGCCCGCATCCGAGTCGAACCACCTTTGCCCGCCTGCCACAATCCGTCCGGCTTCGGGCCGCCGAACTCCGGCAATGCAATCGAGCAGTGTGCTCTTCCCTGCTCCCGACGGGCCAAACAATATGGTGATGCCTGCGGGCACGGAGAAGTCGGCTTCAAGACTGAATTGCGAACTCAGTTCCCGCGTATTCAATTCCTGCTTCTTTAATTCAGAAGACGGCCGGAATTCAGAAGACATCCGGTGCCGCAGTCGCACCTCAAGCACGTCGGGACTGTTCGCCATTAAGTTCAACCGGTTCATCCTCCACGCACGGGCCAGACCGCGGCGCGCCGGTTCACTCCATACAGCACCGCCAGCAGCACAAACGAGAAGAGCAGCAGCAGAAGCGCCGTGCGATGTGCGGAGGCATAGTTGGCTGCCTGCACCTGATCGTACACATCGATGGAAATGGTGCGCGTAACGCCGGGAATATTCCCCCCAATCATCAGAACCACCCCGAACTCACCCACGGTATGCGCGAAGCTGAGCGCCAGGCCTGTGATCAGGCCGGGGAGTGAGAGGGGAAGGATCACCCGCAGGAATGTCCGTGGGCCAGAGGCGCCCAGCATTGCCGAAGCCGCGAGCAGATTGCGGTCGATGGCCTGAAACGATGCGGCAAAGGGCTGGACAGCAAAGGGCAGGCTGTAGAGAACCGACCCGATTACGAGTCCTTCAAAAGTAAAAGCCAGCGTGTGGCCAAAGGCCGATTCGTACCAGCGTCCGAAGCTCGTGCCGGAGCCGAAGGCAACGAGTATGTAGAAGCCCAGAACCGTGGGGGGAAGCACCAGCGGCAGGGCCACCACCGCCTCCACCAGGAACTTCCAGCGCCGGGGTGAAAACGTAATCCAGTAGGCGAGAGGAAGTCCCACCACTAAGAGAATTGCGGAGGTCGTCAGAGCCAACCTGCCGGTGAGCGCCAGTGCCTGCCAGTTCATAAACGCCTGCCGATCTTCATAAGCACTGGCTGATCAAGGATGCGGCTCCCGTTGCTGCCTGCCGGGGGCCGCTCCGCCCGGCGTGAGCAGCGAAAATCCATTTCGCCGCAGAATGCCGCGTGCATCTTCACCCGAGAGGAAGCGGACAAAATCCAGCGCGGCCTGTTGTTGTCCAGCCTGCCGCTGCCCGGCCTGTTGATTCCGGCGGAGCGCCACGGCAGCCTGCTGGATCGGGGGATACGATAGAACGGGCACGGAAACAAAGTTGCCTTCCTGCCTCTGCGCTACCGAGCGCGCGGTCAAGGCGAACTGGGCGTTGCCCGAAACCACGAACTGGGCTGCCTGGGCGGCATTTTCTCCAATCACCAGCCGCTTCGCCACCCGCTCGCGCAGATTGTAGTAGTCCAAGGCGGCGAGGGCAGCCCTGCCATAAGGTGCGTGCGCGGGATTAGCAATCGCAATCCGGGATTTATCAGAGAGAGTGAGCGCATTCATGCCGAGCTTATTAAGGTCCAGCGCCGGATTCTTTCCTGTGAATAGTACCAATTCGCCAAGGGCATATAGGGAATACGATCCAGCCAGAGCGCGTCCGGAATCGAGCAGCTTCTGCGGATAAGCGGCATCGGCAGAGAGGTATACGTCATAGGGAGCGCCGTTTTGAATTTGTGTAAACAGATTGCCGGAAGATCCCAGCACCCACCGCACGCGGTTGCCGGTCTGCTGCTCGAACCGTGAGGCCAGTTCGGGAAGCGCAAAACTAAGGTCGGAGGCGGCGGCGACGGTAATCGTCTCTTGAGCCAGCAAGGGGGCGCAGAGAACTGGTACGCAAAGAGCTGGTATGCAGAGCAGCATCGCGCCAAACGAGAGGATGGCAGACATCAGCCCTGGCGGGGTCAGAGGGGCCGCTCCGTTACCCTGCATTGTTTTCCCAAAGGGTGGGGCCATCCCCAAAGGTGGCATAACGGGACGTCCATGACGTGGTGTGTCGCTTCTGCGCTTGAATCTTTGCATTTGACGTAAGAGTCTAATGATGTGGAGAATAGGCGCGCCCGCTTGACTCCTGATTCTTGAATTTACGCATTTTTTTGCCGCAACATGTAACGAAGTTTCGCGTTCAAGCAAGTTGGGAAGATTTTAATTCGAATAGTCCCGAAAGGCAGATTCCTTGAAGGTACTTAAGAGTAAATGGCTGATTCTGATCGTCGCGCTGGTAGCTGTGGTGTTGTTTGCCGCATTTGGCTTGAATCGTAAAGATGCCACGCAGTATTTCACGGCCAAGGTGGAACGGGGAGGCATCCGTTCGGTGGTCGAGGCTACCGGCACCATCAACGCGGTCACGTCTGTCCAGGTGGGGTCTCAGGTTTCCGGCAGAATTTCCCTGCTGAACGCCGACTTCAATTCCCGGGTGAAAAAAGGCCAGTTGATCGCAGAGATCGATCCTGCGCTCTTCCAGGGAGCGGTGGAGCAGTCAAGCGCCGACCTGGAAAATGCGCGTGCCAATCTGGCGTCGGCCAGGGCCAACCTTATTAAATCCCAGGCAACGGCCCAGCAGAACCGCGCCGACTATGCCCGCACCGAGGGACTGGCGAAAGAGGGTGTCTTCAGCCAGCAGCAACTTGACCTGGCAAAGGCCAACTCCGAGGCGGCGGACGCACAGGTTTCCGCGGCCCAGGCACAGGTGACGCAGGCGGCGGCCCAGGTGAAACAAAAACAGGCGGCGCTGGATGTTGCGCAGACAAATCTGCAGTACACCCACATCTATGCCCCCATCGATGGAACGGTGGTAAGCCGCAATGTCGATCTTGGGCAGACCGTGGCAGCCTCCCTGCAGGCTCCCACCCTGTTCACCATTGCCCAGGATCTGACCAAGATGCAGGTTTATGCCAAGACGGATGAGTCCGATGTGGGACAGATTCGCCCCGGCCAACCGGTCACCTTCCGAGTGGATGCATTTCCCAAGGACATCTTCCACGGTCAAGTCTCGCAGGTACGCATGAATCCCACGGTGGTTCAAAACGTGGTCACCTACGACACGATCATCGACTTCGACAATCCCGACATGCGGCTCTTTCCGGGGATGACGGCTTACATCACTCTTCCCGTGGATGCTGTCCGCAACGTTCTGAGGGTGCCGAATGGTGCGCTGCGTTATAACCCGGATCTTCCGCCGGCGGATCTGCGGACGCTCCTGCAGCAGCACGGAATCGAGGTGGGAAGGCGCCCACGCAGCGAGACGGCATCTGCCGCAACGGCCCCAGCAGCGGCACCCAGCGGTGAAGCGCCCGCAGCCGGTGCGGCCGGACCTCGCGGCGGGCAGAACCGCCAGGGAGGCGCAGCCCGTGGAGCCGGTCAGGCTGGTGGCGAAACTCCGGGGGGCGGCATGCGCCGCACCCGCGATACATCGTCCGATACGGGGATAGTGTGGAAGCTGGGCCCGAATAAAACTCTGACCCCGGTACAGGTGCGCCCCGGAATCACCGATCACACCGTCACCCAGGTGCTTGAAGTTCTCAAGGGCGACCTGAAGGAAGGCGACGATCTGATCATCGGAGCCAGCACGACGGCGAAGACCGGAGGGGCGGCGCCCGGTATGGGCGTTGGCGGCGGCGGACGGCGCAGGGAGTGGACAACGTGCATAACGAGTTCTGGGCCTTTGGGGCTGGGGCAAAGCGAGGATTCAGTGGCAACAGCAGCTGAGACAAATCCGGCGGTAGGGGCAAGCAAGCAGACATCGCCGGTCATTCAGGTTCGCGATCTTCATAAGACTTACGATCTCGGCGAGACCCAGGTCCG
>DASZRZ010000173.1:0-2645 GCA_035548935.1 Terriglobales bacterium | reverse complement strand
CTCAGAAGCAGCACCTCCACGTGAAAGTCGCCGCCCTCGTTGGACACGCGCAGCATGTCCCCCACGCGGACCTCGCGGGCAGCTTTGGCGGGCTGTTCATTGCATTGAATTCTGCCCAGTCCGCATGCCCGCGCGGCCAGTGCGCGCGTCTTGAAAAATCTGGCTGCCCAGAGCCACTTGTCCATTCGTACAGTGGTCATGTCCTGTTTCCAAGCCTATATGGCCGCATGATTTTTTGCATGCCTTCCGCATTTCCGGACTTGCCGCCGCACAGGGTAGCGGGCCAACCTGCGGCGCCCATCCGGGCGGAAATCCGCCTGCCGCCGGGCGCACGGCTAATCTTATGAAAATGCTCGCCTTCTTTCTCGCAGGATTATTCTAAAAGATCGTTTGCCACATTGGGGCGGGTTCGAAACACTTCCGTCGCGGCCATGCTGCCGTTTTCGAACGGCCCACTGATCTTCCGGCAATCCGCGATACGCCCAAAGTACCGTTGTTCCGGTGGATTGGCTGCGTTCTCATAGCGGCATGAACACACCGGCTTACCTTCGTGACCCCGCTAAGAGAAGAAGCCGCCGCATGAAACTCGACATGCGGCTTTTGATTGCACCCGCCGATCCTGCCGCCGATCCGCACCCCTTCAATGCGACAGCGACCAACCTCAACCAGCACGGAGCCATGATCAGCAGCGAACGCGAGCTGAACGTGTTATCCCATTTAATGCTCATCAACCGCCAGAAGGAGACGGCGGTGGCCAAGGTGGTGGCCAAGCTCGGAGAAAAAAGATCCCTGAAACATTATGGGGTTGAATTCATCGACAGCCAGACGGACGCGAGGTTCTGGGGAATCAGCTTCCTGAGTGAATCCAGCCCCGAGAGGACAGGCAAACCGTAAATCTGCCCATCCGCTGCCGCTGAGGATCTTGCCCGGTGGCAGCACTCCCCCCGTCAGACTCCCGCGAGTCTTCCCTGCCCCGGCAGGGACTCCCTGCCCTTCAGGAATTCCGCTTCCAGCTTCGATAACGGCGGATCATCCGGTTGGTGGAACTATCGTGGCCGAGCTTCCGCTCCGTTTTACTCTCAAGCTCCGGCAGGATGCGCTGCGCCAGCGCTTTGCCCAGTTCGACCCCCCACTGATCGAACGGATTGATGCTCCAGATCACGCCCTGGGTGAATACAGAGTGTTCGTAAAGTGCAATCAGCTTCCCCAGCATCTCGGGAGTGAGCCGCTGGGCCAAAAGGATATTCGATGGACGGTTTCCCTCGAAGACCCGGTGCGGCACGAGCCATTGTGGAGTTCCCTCGGCCTTCACCTCTTCGGCTGTTTTGCCAAAGGCCAGGGCTTCGGCCTGGGCAAAGACGTTCGCCATAAGCATGTCATGATGGCGGCCCAGGGGATTCAGCGTCTGGGCGAAGGCAATAAAGTCACACGGAACGATGCGGGTTCCCTGGTGGATCAACTGATAGAACGAGTGCTGTCCATTGGTTCCGGGCTCACCCCAGTAGATGGGTCCGGTGGGGTGGGCGACCTGCCCGCCTTCGATCGTAATGTGTTTTCCATTGCTCTCCATGGCCAGCTGCTGCAGATATGCGGGGAAACGCTTCAAGTACTGGTCATAAGGCAGCACCGCGACCGTCTCCGCCCCCAGGAAGTCATTGTTCCAGACGGAGAGAAGGCCCATCAGCACGGGGAGATTGCGCTCGAAAGGGGTGGTGCGGAAGTGCTCATCCATCTGGTGAAAGCCATCCAGCATGGCCCGGAAGTTTTCCGGGCCAATGGCGATCATGGTGGAAAGGCCGATTGCCGAATCCATGGAATAGCGCCCACCCACCCAGTCCCAGAACTCAAACATATTCGCAGTGTCGATGCCGAACTTTGCGACCCGCTCCCCGTTGGTAGAAACTGCAACAAAGTGCCGGGCAATGGAGCTTTCGTCCCCAAGGGAGGCCAGCAGCCAGGAACGGGCGCTCTGGGCATTGGTCATGGTCTCAAGCGTGGTAAAGGTTTTCGAAGAGATGATGAATAAGGTCTCGCCCGCGTCGAGATCGCGAACCGATTCCGCAAAATCAGTTCCATCTACGTTGGAGACAAAGCGGAAGGTCAGCGAGCGTTCGCTGTAGTGCTTGAGCGCTTCATAGGCCATGACGGGTCCGAGGTCCGAACCGCCAATGCCGATGTTGACGATGTTGCGAATACGCTTTCCGGTGTGGCCAAGCCATGCGCCGTTACGCACGCGATCGGCAAAAGCCGACATCCGGTCCAGGACAGAGTGCACCTCGGGAACCACGTTTTTGCCATCCACCAGAATCGATGCGTTGCGGGGGGCCCGCAGCGCCACGTGCAGGACTGGCCTGTCTTCCGTGAGGTTTATTTTTTCGCCGCGAAACATGGCCTCAACCCGCGCCCTCAGTCCGGCCTCCCAGGCCAGATCCAGAAGCAGTTTGAGCGTTTGATCGGTTACGCGGTTTTTTGAATAGTCGAGATAAAGACCCACGGCCTCGACCGCCAGACGCTCGCCGCGCCGGGCATCTTCTGCGAAAAGCTGCCGCAGATGCAGCCGGGAGGCCTTCTTTGAATGCGCCTCGAGGGCAGTCCACGCCGTACGTTTCTTCGCCGCCTGCCGGGTGGAGGTTTTCGCTGGTCGT
>DASZRZ010000172.1:0-6367 GCA_035548935.1 Terriglobales bacterium | reverse complement strand
CTCGCGCGAGTTCCAGAAGTTCTTTGGCCTTGCCCGGCTGTTGATTGCGTTGGTAAGCCAGCGCCATAAGCAGTTCGGTGCGGCTGCTGGGTTGAACGGATTCGGCGCGCTGCAACAGTTGTAAGGCGCGCGTGTACTCACCGGACTGAAGAAAAAGCTCGCCGGCCACATTCAGGTCGTCGGGGCGGCTGGGGTTCGCCGCCAGTACCATAAGGAGAAGCTTCCGGGCGTCATCGCTACGGCCCATGCGTACGTAAGTCTGTGCCAGTCCGGAGAGCCCCTCCACCGAGTTCGGACTGAGCTGCAACCCGTGTTCATAGGCGGCAACCGAAAGCGTTGTATTGCCCGACATGCGGGCGGCGTAGCCCAGCAACAGCCAAAGCTGAGTGTCCTGCGGAGCAGCCTTGGCCGCTCGTTGCGCAAAATTCGCAGCGGCGCCGTAGTCGCCCCGGCGCAGAGCATCTTCGGCAGCACGCGACTCGCGAGCCACCTCGATGCTGGAGCCCCAGCCGAGTTCCTGGGTATTGGCACCCTTGCCGTTTTTCTTTTCGCTTCCACTTTTTTCACTTCCACGGACGGAGCTGCGTTGTCCGGGCAAAGCCACAGCGCCGGGTTGCGGAGATATCTCAAACGTCTGCGCCGCCAGTGGAAGGCAGAGCATCACAGAACACATCAATAATCCAGAATGTTGTCTCACGAGAGAACCATCCGATGAATGTTCCGGGGTTCCGTCTCACGCGCACTTTGCGCGCTTTACGGTTTGTGTCCTGGCCCGTAACGGGACGTAATAACCAATTGGCAGCAACCGCAAGCTTGCTCCCACTTCATCGGATGAGATTCCAGGTAAAAAAGCTGTGTGGCTCACTCAAAAAGGTTGAGATTTGCCAAATGGTGGGATGGAGATGCCACCTTGTGGAACCTTTTGTGGCGAATTGTCCAGCATAAGGGCATGGGAAACCCAAAGCTGCCACTTCGGAATCTAAGCTTCCAGTTGGGTTGATTAAGAGTTGGATTGACCTATGAAATTATTGCTGGCATTGCTCATCGTCGCTGTTTGCTGCTTCGCCTCGAGTGTGGCGCGCAGCGATGAGCTTTCGCTTCCTGCGCGTGTAGAGGCTGCCGCCGGGTTGAGCATTCCCACCACCGGAGACGGCGAAGCCACCTTCTACCTGTTTGGACCTGGCAGCACGATCAAGCGCAAGGTGAAACTAGGTTCTGCAATCCAGCTTCTTCCCACGGAAATCGAGCAAGCCGGCAGATACATCGCTGTCCTCCACATAGGGGACCGCAATATCGGCAAGGCATTCTGGGTAACGCCTTCCAAACCCGCGAAGCTTGGCCTGATCGTCCGGCCATCACGGCTGCCGGTTGCATTGGAGAAGGCCATCAGCGGAGTTGCTTACGTATTCGACAACCAGCAGAACATCATCCTTGAGCCGCAATCCGTAAAGTTCGAGTTCGCGGTGCCGGGGGCTGATGTCTGGAGCCAGACTCTGATGAGCCAGTATGGCGCCGCCGCGGTCCGCTTGGATTCCTCGCGCAGGCAGGGCACGGCTCAGTTCACCGCCTCGGTGGGAGATGTTTTCGAGAAAAGAGTCGTGCAAATGGTTGCGTCGGATCCCTGTAACTTGCGCATACAGGCCACGAGAGTGAAAGACCGGATCGAAGTTAAAACGGATGCGATCCGCGATTGCACCGGCAATGCAGTGCCCGACGGAACCATCGTTACCTTCAGCGCCATCGGCCCGGAAGGGAAGTCTACGGTAGATGCCCGCATCAAGCGCGGCTTCGCCGAAGCAAGCTTTCCGCGCACCGGACAGGCCGTCATCTCGGTGGCATCGGGAGTCGTGCTGGGCAATGAAATTCGAGTAAGCGGCGGAAGCATGGGAACGGAGAGCATGGCATCTGGAAACATAAGCTCTGAAAACATGCGCGTGGCAGCGGGGGCGGGAAAATGAAGCGACTGGTTGCCATTGCGGGTCTTACATTTTCGCTCTGCTTCAGCGCCACGGCGCAGGACAGCAAGACTGAGCTTCCCGGTGTCCGGAACAATGTTCAAGTCGAGATCGATACCAACGGCTCAGGTCCGCACGAGATGCAGGAAGTCACAAGGCAATCAGTTGCCCGCGCCTATGCCAATGCCTGGGGAACCCTGGCGCGCTCGATGCCGGGAAACCGCGCGGACATGATTGATGAAGCTTTCCTGGGCGCCGCCCGGGACCAGTTTGCGGCGGCCATTCAACAACAAAGTCTGCAGAAGCTTTCCCGCCGTTACGTGGATCATGGCCACAAAATCAAGGTTCTGTCCTATTCGCCCGAGGGAGGATCGGTGCAGATTCTCGATCACGCTGACATGGAAGTGCAATTTCTAGATGGTGATTCAGTGATCTACAGCGAACGCCAGAAGTTCAGTTACGTGGCTTTGTTGAGTCCGACCGAAGTCACATGGAAGGTGCGGCTGCTACAGGCGGTTCCCGATTAGCAGGACTGAATTGTGCGAAAGAAAGCCAGAAGTCTGGCTGAACAACAATCTGCCATATGAGGGTCACAGGGAAATGATTTCGGTAGCCATCCCCGTTTATAACGAAGAAGAAATTGTTCATCTGCTGCATCAACGCGTCTCCGATGTCATGGCGGGCATCGACGAGAGCTGGGAGGTCGTGTATGTCAACGACGGCAGCAAAGATTCGACTTTGAGCTTGCTCTTGGATCTGCAGGCTCTCGATCCCCACGTTGTTGTGGTGGACCTGTCGCGCAACTTCGGCCACGTGGGCGCATTGACCGCCGGGCTGCAAACCGCTCGCGGGGACGCCGTTATTATCATGGATGGCGACCTGCAGGATCCGCCCGAGGTCATCCCCGAGATGGTGGAAGCCTGGAGAAATGGCGCGCAGGTGGTTACCACGATCCGGCGCTCCCGCAAGGAAAGCCGCAGGCACCTCGCGGTGCTGTTTTCCCTGTGGTATCGCGTGCTGGGAATGATGTCGGATTTTCCGATTCCGCTGAACTCGGGGATCTTCGGCCTGCTGGACCGCACGGCCCTCAATGCATTTAATTCGCTGCCCGAGGTGAACCGCTATCTTCCGGGAGTTCGCGCCTGGATCGGTTACCGCACCTCCGTCGTGTATTACGACCGCGACGACCGCGCCGCCGGCAATGGCAAGCTGAACATTGCCAGCCGTATCAAGTACGCGTGGGATGGCATCACCGGCTACAGCATGAAGCCGATCCGCATGATGTCCTATGCTGGCGCGGCCTCTGTTGCCTTCGCGTTGTTCTTTGCCGCGGTGCTCATTGCGGTGAGCCTGTTCTCCAACCCGGTTGCGGCGGCCTATGGCACCACCGCGGCCGTGTTCTTCATGGGAGGGGTTCAGATGCTCTGCGCGGGTGTGCTTGGGGAGTACATCGGACGCATTTACGACCAGGTGCGCCAGCGTCCGCTCTCTCTCATTAATCACATCTATCGCGCGGAAGCCGCTTCTGCCACCGGGCGGGATCGCAGCACAGTTTCAATTGCGGCATAGCACCGGTTTCGCGCCGCTGCCACGAAAGGGAATCAGGTGCGCTCACTTCAACCGAAATCACCAGTCCGGTCCGCCGGATGGGCGCGGGCGGCGTTCTATACCGGCGTGATGCTTTGCTTGTTGTCCGCCGGATGCCATCGCGCTGGTGTTCACGGCTCATTGCAGAAGAACCTCAACGCGCCTTCGTCTCCTAAGATACTGGCGGTTTATGAGCCGTGGTTTGGCGATCCCGATCACATCAATATCGGCTATTCAAGCCAGGACAAAGTCGTCTTAAAAAATCAGATTCAAAAAGCGAAGGACCTCACCATCGCAGCCTTTGTGGTTGACTGGTATGGTAAGCGCAAGCCCTTTCTCGATGGGGCCTTTGCGGCGCTGCAGCAGGTTGCAGCCGGGAATGATTTCAAAGTCATCCTTATGTATGACGAGCCTGCCGATGCCGAAGGCCACTCAACCGAGTTTGCCCTTACCTCCCTGGAATATGCCTACCAGAGTTACATCGGTCCGGAGGCTCAATTCCGGGGCTCTTATTTTACCCACGAGGGCCACCCGGTCATCTTCGTGTGGCCACGCAACAAGACCACGGACTGGAAGCGAATTCGCAGTTACGTCAATACCTGGGAAAACCCTCCGGTGCTGATCATGGAAGATGGCGATCCCCGGAACGCGGAATACTTCGATGGCTTTTATGCCTGGGTTCAACCGGGAGAGCGTGGCTGGCAGCGGGATGGAAGCAACCGGGGGCTGGAGTATCTGGAAGGCTTCTATCGCCGCATGAGGGAGCAACATCCGCAGAAAATGGCCGTGGGAGCCGCATGGCCCGGCTTTGACGACCGCCGCGCGTCGTGGGGGCAGAGCCGCTTTATGGATGCCAAATGCGGCCAGACCTTCGACGACACTCTCAGGATGTTTCGCCGCTTCTATGATACGAAGAACCCTTCGCCGTTCCTGCTCGTCATAACCTGGAACGATTATGAGGAAGGCACGGCCATTGAGCCCGGAATTGGCCGCTGCAGCAGCAGCCCTGCGAAGGGCTATGTCAGCAGGGAATAGCTCCATGGACCACCACCTGGCTTTGGCTGGTTACGTCCGTCCCAGCCAGTGGGTAGCAGGCCTGTCAGCCGCATTTTCCGCAGCCTGCAGGGTGAGTTTGCCCACAATTTAATGCTTCGCTATAATGACCTTGGCAAGCGGGAGTAGCTCAGCGGTAGAGTGCGACCTTGCCAAGGTCGAAGTCGCGGGTTCAAATCCCGTCTCCCGCTCCAGTTTTTTCCTCCCTCAATGGCCTGTGGCAGGCTTCTTCAATGTTGGGCCGGGTGAAAGTTCCGGAATGGGCGTGGGCCAACTACCCTGTCTTTAGCTCATCCTGAGCTGCCACTGGGCTTAGTTCATAGCGGTACGGTTTGGCGCGGTACCCAAGTGGTAAGGGAGAGGTCTGCAAAACCTTTATACGTGAGTTCGATTCTCACCCGCGCCTCCATTTTCTTTCCTGGCCTTCGACTTTCCTGACATGCGAATCAAAGGGGACGGGATGCAAGGTTCTGCCCCTCTGCAAAATGCGGTCTACCATATTCCGGTAAGATCAATCTGGGTCAGGCCACTGTGGGGTTCGCGTACTTGAAAGAGCGCGCGGAAACCGTCGAATGCCATCCACCGCTTCAATTTCAAGGAAGCGGCTGCGTTCCGGTACTGGTAATTTTTGAGGAGTTCAAAATGCAAGGGCATTCGCCGTCTGAAGCGGAATCCGTGGAGTTTTCTGGTATTCACCCAGGTTTGCTTCGCGCGCTTACGGCACGGAATTACACGGAACTTACACCAGTGCAGTTGGCCGTTCTCGGACCGGAAGCTGCGGGGCGGGATCTGCTTGTCTCGGCGCAGACAGGCTCGGGCAAAACGGTAGCCTATGGACTTGCCCTGGGCGCCAGGTTGCTGGGCGAAGCCGAGCGTTTCGAACGGGCGCAGCATCCGTTGGCGCTTATTGTTGCGCCCACACGCGAACTGGCTTTGCAGGTGCAGCGTGAACTCGAGTGGTTATTCGCCGGAACCGGCGCCCGTGTTGTCTCCTGTGTGGGCGGCATGGACATCCGCCGGGAGCAGCGCATTCTGGAGCAGGGCGCTCATATCGTCGTGGGCACGCCGGGGCGTCTGTCCGATCATCTCAATCAGTCCCGCCTGAATCTTTCGAAGATTCAAGCCGTGGTGCTCGACGAGGCCGATGAAATGCTCGACCTCGGTTTTCGCGAGGAGCTCGAACTGCTTCTGAAGGCCACGCCCTCCGGACGCAGCAGTCTGTTGTTTTCCGCCACGCTGCCGAAAAGCATCATGGGGCTGGCCCATCGATATCAGCGCAACGCTCTCCGCCTGGCCTTGTCGGCGGAGAACGAGCCGCACGGAGACATCGAATACCGTGCATTTCTCATTCATCCCCGGGATGGCGAACATGCCGTGGTCAATGCGTTGCGGTATTTTGACGCGCAGGGGGCGCTTGTGTTCTGTGCGACACGCGAGGCGGTGCGGCACCTGCATGCGAATCTGCAGGAGCGTGGATTTTCTGCCGTGGCGCTCTCCGGCGACCTGAAGCAGCACGAACGGACCAATGCGCTCCAGGCATTGCGGGATGGACGAGCCCGCGTCTGCGTCGCCACCGATGTTGCGGCTCGCGGTCTCGATATGCCCGATCTTGGACTGGTCATCCACGCCGATCTGCCCCAGAACCGGCAGGCGCTTCTTCACCGCAGTGGACGTACCGGGCGCGCGGGCCGCAAAGGGTTATCCATCGTGTTGGTGCCTCCCAAAAGCCGCCGCATGGCCGAGTCGATGTTGGCCGGAGGAAAGATCAAGGC